>CAZPHG010000075.1:0-4963 GCA_964586585.1 uncultured bacterium
TCAACATTTGCCCCGAATTATAGTTGACAATAATTATTGAGAGGTCAATCATTTTTCATATTGCCGCAGGCAACTAAAAGACCCATTAAGAAAAAATAAAGGGTGCCCGCTCCACCGACAATTACTATTCCCCATAGTGATTGCCCAAGCCATGCAAACATTACTCCCAAAAGTCCTATTGATAACATCTCTCTCTTTAAGAAAGAAAAATTCCTGATATTTCTAAACCCTGCTCTAAATAGAAAAAATAGGAGAAGAACCCAGCCTGTAAAACCAATAATTCCTGTTTCTGCAAGAAAGCGTAAAAATATATTATAAGGAGACTGTCCCTCCATATATTTTAACCTATCAGGAAGAAATTCAGAATAGTTATTAAAACCAACACCGGTAAATGGATGTTTCTTAAACATATTCCATGCCTCTCGCCAAAATTCCGCTCTTATTTTTAATGTTCGTTGCGCTCCTGTTAAAGGTTCCTTGGTAATTGTTTCTATTTCTTTTCGGGCAAATATCGTAGGAAAACTTTTAGATACTCTTTCTCTTGTTTCAGGAAACAGCGATAAAATAAGAAAAGAAAATAATAAAATTGCTACTCCTATTACAGCTACTTTTTTTAAATTAATAATTTTTTTGATTAATGCTAATATAAATACACTTAAAATTCCCAAAAACCCGGAAAGCCAACCTCCTCTCACCAGTGTAAAAAATAAGGCTATTCCCAACAAACACAGCAAAAATGAAAATAAAATTTTCTCTCTTTTAGTTTTTGCTCCTATAAAAAAAATACCCGCAATTGGTATCGTTGAAAATAGATAAACGGGAAACTGTAAACCCATAGTTCCTGACGCACGTATAATTCTTCTGCCACCCTCAGTAATAAACTCTGGTCCGATTTGTGTCAAATACTGGACAATTCCATATACTGACTGCATAAACATTACTGCAAAAAAAACAAAAAGGAATCTTTTTGCTATTTTAACATTGGTAATAGTATTTACGACCAGATAATAGACAGCTATTAACTGAAATAAATGTATAGTTTCAATTAACCATGCTCTTCTATTTACCGCATTAATAACAGAAATTAAAACTGCAAAAATAAGCACAATAAAAGGAATATCAAGACAGTTTTTTTTAAATTTCCATTCCTTCTTTATAATTTTTCCTGTAACCCACGCAAAAAAAGCAACCGACAGTAAAAATGCCGGTAGAGTAACTTTTGCCCCAAAGATTACAAACTGCTGTGGAAATGGAAAAGATGCAGCAATAACTAAAAAAGCCCATTCTTTCTTAAAATAAAAAAGAAAGAAAAACAGTACTCCTGTAATAATAAAAGTTGCTAATAACATTTTAATAAACCTCCGTAGTTTTTAGACCAGACAACCGGCAATATTTAAATGAGAGAAAATTTAAAAACTTTCCCGAAAAATTCTGCCGATTAACAACTTTACAGCTCATTAACTTAATAATTTCCCTGTCTGAAATAATTCTATTTTTTTGATAGGATTTTCTTTTTTTAACAACCATTTTAGCGTTCTTTAAAAACCATATATATGCTTTTATCATACTGAAAAAAATATCGGCGCCTTTAAATAAGCTTAAAGAAAATTTTCCTAAAAAATCAAAAACCAAAAACGGTAAAATTCGTAAAAGTGTAAAAGGTTCATAAAATAAAAAAAGATTTAAAAGACGGTTACGTTGCTGATAAAATGACATTGATAAATCCTGCAACTTCATAGTTGCGGAACCAAGGTGGTACACTACTGAAGACGGCTGATAAATAACCCGATACCCCTTGAGACGGGCTCTCCAGCATAAAAATACATCTTCACTATATGCAAAATATTCGCCGTCAAAAGGAACACCTAAAAGATTCTTTTTAAATAACAATGAACAGCCGCTGACCGAAAAACTTTTTTGCAGATTTTCAAAAACGCGCATAATGCTATACCCAAGAAGATTCAATGTACCATTCATCTGATAATATTCAGGTGGAACTCCATCTGTAATTACCTTAGAGCCAACAACAGCAATCTCTTTCCTGCTTGAAGCTTTTACTAATTCCGAGAGCCAGTTTTTATCTACAATAGTATCGTTGTTCAACAATACCACAAGATTACTTTTAGCTTTCTTAACACCTATATTATTCCCTTCGGCAAAACCTATATTTCTTTGCTTAACAATAACTTTAATATCGGAATAATTAGTTTTCAGAAACTCAACACTACCATCCTGTGAGCCATTATCAACAACGATTATTTCAATCGGAGAATAATTCTGGTTATAAATTGAATCCAGGCAATTTTTCAGTAATTTTTTCCCGTTTAGATTTAAAATAATTATAGAAACTAACAACTTTTTATTTTAAAAATAAATTGGGCAGTAAAGAAAGTAGCCCATAGTTTTCTTAAAAAAATCGGCATTCTTCCTCCGGCAACGCCAAAACTTACAATATAATATCCACAATCCTGAATCATCTTTTTAATTGATTTCAAGGTAAAAAATCTTAAATGAGTTTTATCAAGTATCCCTTCAGTAGTATATTCAAATTTACCAAAAAGTAAATTTTTCCGAATTCTCCAATACGCAATATTTGGAATAGATATTAAAATAAATCCATCTGATTTTAAAAACTTTTTTATTTTAAGCAAAATCTTATCAGGGGTTACCAGATGTTCAAGAACATCAGCAAAAATAATTACATCAAACATAGCGTCAATTTCATTAAATACACTATCATCTTCTATATTACCTACAATAACCTGCTTACAGAATAATTTTGCTTTGTTAGCAGCTGAAGAATTTATTTCAACGCCAACAACTCTGCAATCTTTTTTTTCTTTCAGATATTTAGACATAAACCCGGTTGAACAACCAATTTCCAAAACATCAGAGTTATTCTTTACCATACTGACAATCTGTGAATGAGATGTCTGTCTGGCAAAACTATTTTCATCAATTATATAATCGTATTTCAATTTAATACCCTACTTCTTTGAAATAAACTTTGAAAAAAATCTTTCTCTTTCCTGTCAAATGTGCCAAGCAGGTATAAAGTAAGCCCATAAATAATTATACTTAAAAGAATAATCAGCCCTAAATTCAAGAAGTTTCTTACCAAATAAATAAACCCTCCTAAAATAATTACTGCTAACACAGGTTTTTTAAGAATTGCCAATAGTTTTAATGGAAACATACTCCGATAAACTAATATTCCAAATATTAAAATCGCTACAGACTGGGAAAAGAAAGTAGCAATACTTGCTCCAACATAGCTCAAACGGGGAATCAATATAAGGTTAAGAACAATATTTAAAAGCAGGCAGGCACCCTGAACAAATGAAACTTTGTTCTGCTGGTTAGAAGCAACTAAAAGATGGAAAAACACCGCATTAATAAAAATTAAGACAAGCGCCCATATTAAAATTCTTAAAGGAAGAACAGAATTTGAATAATTTGTTCCGTAAAATAAATAAATAATTCTTTCTGCTAAAAGAGTAGTGCCCACAGCAATAGATAAGCCGATAAGTGACAGATATTTTACCACATAGCAATATATGGATTTTAAAGAATCTACTGAAGTTTCCCAGTAGCGGGAAAATAAAGGAAAAATGGCACCAATAAATCCGCTGGGAATAAAAATAAGACCTTCAATTAATCTAAACGCTGCGCTATAGATACCCACATCAACTTCTGTTTTTATCTTTGACAACATTATAATATCCAATTTGAAATATAAAATACCTAAAACAGCAATAAGCATTAAGGGAAAAGAACTACGCAGTAATTTAATAACAAAGGAGATATCAAATTGTAGCTTAAATTTTACAAATTTCTTGTTTATAAAAAGAAAATTTAAAATTGCAACCATTGAATACATCAGAGAAATAAAGATAAAAACTTCTCGCAATCCATAATTATGTTTAAGCAATAAGAAACCACCCACAAAAATTCCTAAATTAGTTAAAATTGCAAAAAGGGCTACATATTCCATGTTTTCATAAGCGTTATAAATAGAATCAAACGAAGTAGTGAAAGCTTTGACAAAAATAGTAATGCTATAAATTAAGATGAGAGTAAAAATCAGGTGAGAATAACCCATTATTTTCACAAAAGCAAGCAACAAAAACAAAGAAATAGCTGCCAGTATAAATTTAAGAATAATAGAGTGGTTATAATAAATACCGGTTAAGTTTTTATTACGGGAAACTTCTCTAAAAGTCAATAATCCTAACCCGGCATCACTGAATAACCAAAAAAAAGTAACAATTGTAATTACCAAAGAGTATTTCCCTAAACCTGCCGGACCTAAATATCGGGCAATAAGTACTATCAGGAAAAATACTGCTAATTTATTAATAACCTGACCAACACAGTAAACAATAGAATTTTTAACTACTTTTTTTATTTGATTCATGAATTATTTTTCTTACTTTTTGTACTCTGTTATAGTTATCTTTTAGGCGAGTAATCTCTTCATAAAAGTTTACGTTCTTCGGGTCTTTCAAGAAAATTACTGACATCATTTTTTTCTTTTTTTATATCAAACCTGTTGTTTGATTCTTTAAGTTTTCTTTTCCAGTTTTTTTTATCTACATAAAACGGATTTTATGCTATCTGGCTAATTGCATTATTAAGAAAAGTAAAATTCGGTTCCAGCCTTTTGAATGTAATTAAATACCACAAAATATCATACCAATCCCTTCCTTTTGTATATTTTTTGAATAATTATGTTTTCAAAAGTTCCGATGCCCTCAAAATTCGCTAACTATTAAAACTTTTAGTATAATCAGCCAGCAAACAAAATCTTTCCATTTACTACAAAATATTCTCATACTAATGTAATAAATTTGTTAAAATAATGCAACACCTAGTCTTTTCTGAGGCATTCCCGCTGTAAAAGATAGTGACGATAAAAAGAATAGCAAAAAAGTTCTTTACCCCAGAGGAGATTGAGGAAAGG
>CAZPHG010000076.1:0-4938 GCA_964586585.1 uncultured bacterium
ACAATCACAACGGTGAGCTTTTCGATGGTATAGCGGAGGAGTTTATTAACTGGGCGAAAAAAGAAAAACTAAGTTTTTGGAAATAAGTGATAAGCATGACAAGAATTAGTAAAAAATCAGAGAATAAAGCAAAGGTGTTACAGATTTTTAATTTGGAGTTTCCTTCTTATATTGAGGAGCTTAAAATTGGTGATTATGTTTTCAAAAGGACAAAGGATTACAAGCAAGCTTTTGATAGCATGATGCATTTGGTAAATTCTTTTGGCAGAGAATTTAATACACAAATAAAAGTTGGCTCACATCAAATTACGGCAATAGTGGAAATAGCGCAAAAAGAAAAAAATGTATTTTACCATTTGGAGACAAAAAATTAACACAGCTTGACGACATCTTATTTTTACTTATAGTGTTCACCGATAGAAATGTTTTTAAAAAGGACTGGGGGGATAATCACAATACTGCAATAATCAGCGACCACAGAATACATCAATACGGTGGACAGTTGGCATGTTCCATAAAAGATGAATGGATGTGGAAACATAGAAATACGGGAGAATTAAAAGCCAAAAAAGAAACGGAGAGTATCTCTGGTCTTGATTATAGCCAAATAAACATTGGTTTTGAAAAAACTTTAAATAAGATATTAAATCTTATCTCAAGCAAAAAATGGCAAGATGAATACGAAGGGGAGTATTTTTTATTTCTATTTAAGTCAGCTATGCAAAGACAAATCATAGAAACCGCTTTTATTTCCTGCTGGACTATTTGGGAACACATTTTTGCAATAAAAAATCGAAACTGGCTGGACAATAAGACAATAGAGCAGATGAGCGGTGATAAAAAAATAGCTTTTATTCTAAAAGAATATTTTTTAAAAAATATTGAGGACTCAGCAAGAAAAAATATTCAGAAAATAAATAAGACAAGGAATCGTCTTATTCATTTCGGCAAAAAAACGGAACAAATTGACTATAAGAAAATGGAAATGTTTATCAGATTAACAGAACAATTAATTGCTATAATACTTGAGCTTTCTCCCTCAAATATTTTTAATTCGTCTGAAAGGTTAAATTCTTTCTTAAAAGGGTGTAAAAAATAATTATGCAATATTCAGTTGTAACCTATAAGAAATTAAAAGATCATGATGATTGGCGGTGGGATGGCGAATTTTTATGCTTTGAACCTCGCCACAATAAGAGCTATGTATATAAACCAATAGGCGATATTTTGAAATTCTCCCAATATGGTATTTCGATTGATATGAATGAAGAAGGAAATGGAAATAGGATCTATAGAATGAATGAAATATCGAATATGTTCTGTGATAGGTTGGTCAATAAATATGCGGTCATCTCAAAGGAACAAGTAAAAAAGTTTAAGCTGATAGATAATGATGTTTTGTTCAATAGGACTAATTCGCAGGTATTTGTTGGAAGAACAGGGATATTTAAAAAGTTTTCTGATGATGAAATAGTGTTTGCGTCTTATTTGATCAGGGTTAGGCCTAATGAAGACGAAATTCTCCCTGAATATTTAACAGCATTTTTGAATACTAAATATGGCGTTCAAGACGCAAAAAGACGAGCCAGAATTTCAATAAATCAGTCTAATATAAATGCCGAAGAACTAAAGCGAGTAAAAATTCCTATTCGTCCTATGGTTTTGCAAAAGAAAATACAAGATATATTCAATCAGTCGTTTATCCTTGTTAATAAATCAGAGTCGCTTTACTCCCAAGCCGAGCAAATACTTTTATCCGAGCTTAACTTGTTAAACTGGAAACTAAAACACCGGTTCTCGTTTGTGAAAAATTACTCTGACACCGAATCCGCCGGACGTTACGACGCTGAATACTTCCAGCCGATGCATGAGGAAGTTGTTAAGGAGTTATTTAAATATAAAAACGGCTATGGATTATTGGGTGATTTAGTTAACGTGAAAGATAAAAATTTCACTCTAAAAGAAGATATTGTTTACAAATATATCGAACTTGCGAATATCTCTGCTAATGGAAACATAACCGGCTTTACTGAGGAAATAGGCAAAGACTTACCTGCTCGGGCAAGGCGGAAAGTCAATTCTGGTGATGTGATCGTATCATCAATTGAGGGGTCTTTGGAGAGCATAGCGTTAATAAACGGATCATTGAATAACGCTTTATGCTCTACTGGTTTTTATGTGGTTAATTCCAGCAATTTAAATTCTGAAACATTGCTTGTTTTCTTAAAATCAAGAGCTGGTCAATTACAGCTTAAAAAAGGTTGCTCAGGGACAATTCTAACGGCAATAAGTAAAGACGAGCTTGCGAGAATAATAATTCCTAAGATTGATGAAAAAATACAGAAAGAAATAAAAGCGAAAATCGAAGAAATGTATCAAGCCAAAACATTATTAAATAACTTACTTGGCATCGCTAAACGTGGTGTTGAGCTGGCAATTGAGAAAGACGAGAAAATGGCTCAAGAATGGATTACTGCAAAATTAAAAAGTTTCGGAATTAATTCATTGGTTAATTAAAAGGAGGGCTAAACTCTATGAAATCATTAGAAAAGGATGTCCAGCATTTTAAGATCCAGGATATTTCATATGATACGAATAATCCTAGAGGTGAAACTGAGCAACAAATTCAGAATGATGTAGAATTTAAAAAGTTGGTGCGTTCCATAAAACAACATGGTATTTTGGAGCCTCTAATAGTCAAAAAGGATAAAAATGGTGCTAATAATTTCAAATTGATTGACGGAGAAAGACGGTTAAGGGCTGCTGTTAAGGTAGCTAAGAATGATTTAGAATATAAAGTTCCTACGCTTCTTGCAAAAGATGATATGGATGGGAGAATCTTAGCATATCAAGTACATATGTTAAGGAAAAACTGGGGGAAGGCAGCAGAAACCAAATCTATAAAATCAATTATTTCTGATATTAGAATAGAAACCCCAAAAATTACAGAAACAGAACTAATTAAAAAAATGAAAGAAATAACTATGCACAGAGACCATGAAATTGCTGACTTATTAAAACTTATTAAATATGATGATTCTGTTATTGAGAAAGTAATTTTAAAAGAGTTGAATATGAGTTATTTGGTTCAAATTGAAAGTAGTTTTATTAATCCGCTTAAAAGAAAGTTTCCGTCCTTGATAAAAAAATATAATGAAGATAAGTTAAGAAATATTCTTATTCAAAAAGCATTGAATGGATTGTTAGGCAATACTCGTTTTCTTATGGATTATTTTAAAGATGTGTTTAATGAAAAGAACAAAAAGGAAGTTGCGGAAAAGTTGACCGAAAAGTTTTTGAAAAATGATAAAGAATCTATTGAAAATATCTACGATGAATATCTAGGGCTGAGTTCATCTGATGATAGGCCGATAAAGCAAGATAGAAAAAGTAAGAAATCGCAGAAGATAAACTCAAAAGCCAAAAGGAAGACCGAAGTTTTTTGTTATAAGAAAATTAAAGTAACTGCCCAACAACAAACTACCATAAAAGATATTAGAGGGAAGATAGAGAATATATCTGGCAAGTTAGCGAATGAAGAATACGAGTATATCACGGAGGCAATTTATTGTCTTGAACAACATTGCTTTAGGGCTGCAACATTAATGATTTGGTCGTGCGGCATTAGTAAAATTCTTGAGCATATTAATAAAGATTTATCCAAGTTTAATGCTGCTACTGATACTATGGCGACAATACCCAAATCAGTTTATAAACATTTTGTGAAAAATTTCCAAAAAAATGTTACAGATATAGAATCCATACGAGAAAATAGTAACGATAGACATTTGCTAAGTTATCTTGTTTACGAAAAAATAATTTCAACAACTGAGTTTAATAAATTACATTCTAATTATAAAACACGATGTGATTGTGCTCATCCTACGGATATAACATTAAAAATAAATGAAATTCTTACAATTTTTGAAAATGTATATGATTTGATATTAAACAATAGGAAACTAAGTTGAAAATCTTATTGGTTGAGCCTAATTTTCCAATTCCAGCGAAAAGTAAAAATCATGCTAACTTTTTACCAATAGGTCTTTTAAAAATTGCTAGCTATCATCGCTCTTTAGGTGATAAAGTTGAACTTAAGAGGGGTAATTATTCAGCCAGTTTTTATCCTGACGAAGTAAAGATAACATCTTTGTTTACATATTGGTCTAAGTATGTGAAGGAAAGTGTTGAATATTATCGCAGACTCTATCCTAAGGCGATTATCGAAGTTGGCGGTATCTACGCTTCATTAATGCCAGATCATTGCAAAATATATACTGGTTGTGATGTGGTTAGTCAGGGATTGTATAAAAATGGATTAGCTGAAAAACCAGAACCGGCTTATGATTTGGTTAAAGTAGATTATCAGATTGTTCATGCATCTCGTGGTTGTTTTAGGCGTTGTAATTTTTGCGGGACATGGAAAATAGAACCCAATGTAACTTACAAAAAAACACTAAAGAAAGATATATCTTCAAACAGATTGATTTTTTATGACAACAATCTTATTGCTAATCCAAATATAGAGGATATATTGAACGAGATTTCTGAGATTCGTATTAATCGCTGTGCTGTTTACTGTGAGAGCCAAAGTGGTTTGGACGGAAGAATATTAAAAAAGAGACCGCATATTGCGTTTCTCTTGAAAAAAGCAAGATTTAAAAACCCAAGGATTGCATGGGATGGGGGATTATCTTTAAAAGGTAAAACAAAGAATCATATTGATATTCTCTTGCAAGCAGGATATCGAAGTAAAGAAATCTATATTTTTATGCTATATAACCATCAAGATATTTCTTATGCTGGGATGAGAGATAAGCTTGAACAATGTAGAAAATGGAGAGTGCAAGTTATTGATTGTCGATTTAGGCCATTGGATAGAGTAGATGATAACTATAATTCTCATGCCCAAAAACAGACTGTAGGTGAATATTATAT
>CAZPHG010000077.1:0-4830 GCA_964586585.1 uncultured bacterium
AAAGACAGCCAAAAGAGTTGATTTTTTTATAGCGAATTCAAAAAATGTTCAGAACAGAATTAAAAAATATTATAAAAGAAATTCTGAAGTTATTTATCCAACTGTTGATATTAACGGCTATCCCAGCGCGTCTGACGATGGATTTTTCCTCATTGTTTCTGCTTTTGCGCCATATAAAAAAATTGACTTGGCTATAAGAGTATTTAATAACATTAGTTTGCCTTTAAAAATTATAGGTTCGGGACAGGATGAATACAATCTTAGAAAAATAGCAAAGTCTAATATTGAGTTTCTTGGATGGCAGGATGATGATTCGCTTAAACGGTATTATTCTTCCTGCCGCGCGTTTATCTTTCCCGGAGAAGAGGACTTTGGAATAACCCCGGTTGAAGCAATGGCATGCGGTAAACCTGTCATTGCTTATGGTAAAGGAGGAGTTAGGGAAACAGTTGTGGAAGGAAAAACTGGGCTGTTTTTTAATAAGCAGACCGTTAGTTCACTTAATCAGGCAATAAAAAAATTTGAGAAAATAAAGTTTGACGCTAAATTTATAAGAAGTCATGCGAAAAGATTTTCATCTGAAATATTTACTGAGAAAATTAAAGCATTTATAGAGGAAAAATATCGCGGTTAGCTGTAATTATTCTTGTTTATAACGAAGAAAAAACTTCTGAATAAAATTTTTGGTTCGTTCATTAAAAGCCTCTTTTTTTATTTATTTTTTGCTGTTATTGTAGTAAATATTATAAAAAAAGACTTTCAGAAAATTAATATTTATGCATTGTAATAATACTTATTTAGTTTTCCTAATCTCCAATTTTGTCATAAATGCAAATTTGACATTTTTAGTCAAATTAAATAATCTTTTTATATAAATGTTTAATAATTTTATTTTTTTAATAGTGGGAACCATTGCAATTACTTTTGGCGCGGATGGATTTATAAAAGGCGGAAAAATCATTGCGCGAAAATTAAATGTATCTGCTTTAATAGTTGGTTTGACACTTGGTGCTCTCGGCACTTCACTGCCTGAGATGGTTATTTCATGGCTGGCTGCAGGGTTGGGGCGAAGCGGTATTGCAATGGGAAATGTAGTTGGCTCTAATATGGCAAATTTAGGATTGGCAATTGGACTTGGAGCGATATTACTGCCTATACCAGTAGAAAAACATATAATTAAATATGACTACCGAATAATGCTTTTATCAGCAATTATGCTTTTCATTTTTTCCGTCAATCATTATATAAGTAATATAGAAGGGGCGATTCTTGTTTTATTAGGTATCGCTTATATTGTTTTTCTTATTGCAAGAGGTTATACTGGTCGGTTTAATGCGGATAACGGAGGTATTGAAAAAGAAAAAATATTTAAAAGTATAATATACATATTTGCGGGAATTGCAGGGCTTGTAATCGGTGCAAGATTGGTTGTAAGTGCGGCGTCAGAGATAGCGGGTATCTGGGGGATTACCGAAACTGTTATAGGAATAACCGTTGTGGCAATGGGAACATCACTTCCCGAAATAGCAGTTGTGGTAATGGGGAGTATAAAAAAGGTGCCGGAAATTAGTTTAGGAACGAT
The DNA here is from genome assembly GCA_964586585.1 of uncultured bacterium. Lineage (GTDB taxonomy): Bacteria > CG03 > SLGR01 > SLGR01 > CAZPHG01 > CAZPHG01. The sequence goes on from CAZPHG010000077.1 coordinate 1,583, forward strand.
AGTAGGTTCAAATATTTTTAATATATTTTTTGTAGCAGGCGGCGCAAGTGCAATAGCGGGTATAAAATTGAACCCTAATGAATTTTTAATACAGGCGCCGGCGGTCATTTTAATGACTTTGATATTTCTTCCTTTTATCATCACCGGACGGCGAGTAAGCAGGTTTGAAGGCGGTGCGCTTATTGCTGCTTATGTAGCATATATTTTGGTTTTATAAAATGCTTTTTGATACTCATGTCCATCTTTTGGATAATAGATTTAAAGAAGATTTAAATGAAATAATTAAGGATATCAAAATATTATGCATGGTTGATCCAAAGGCGGATAAACAGTTATTTAAAAAATTGCTTCTAAAAAATAATATATGGGGTGCTTGCGGAATACATCCGCATGATGCAAAAGATGCGTTTAAGATGTGGAATGAATTGGATGATATTCTTAATTTTAATAAAGTAGTTGCTGTCGGAGAGATAGGATTAGATTTTTATTATAATAATTCACCGCATAATATACAGAAAGAAGTTTTTATAAGCCAACTTAAAATTGCCTTGAATAAAGAACTGCCGATTATAATACATTCAAGAGATGCTTTTAAAGAGACAGTAGATATTTTAAAGAAAACTAAAAATGAAAGAATTTTAATTCATTGTTTTGGTGGAAATCAAGATGATTTAAAAGAAGTTATAGATAGAAATTACTATGTTTCGGTTGGCGGAATAATTACTTTTCCTAATGCGAAGAAGTTGAGAAAAATTATAAAAACAATACCTATGGAATTACTTCTTGTTGAAACGGATTCACCATATCTTGCACCTCAACCAAAAAGAGGTAAAAGAAATCAGCCATCTTATGTCCAATATGTCGTGGATGAAATTTCCCGGCTGAAATCAATAGATTTTGATGAAGTTGCAGAAATAACAAATTGTAATGCCATTAGATTTTTTGATTTACAACCCCTTGAAATAGCTGGGGTGGATGACGGGATTTGAACCCGCGACAACCGGAACCACAATCCGGGGCTCTGCCAACTGAGCTACACCCACCATATAAAGTTTTTTAATCTTTCGGAATAATTAAAACCTGATTTGGAAATATTAAATTAGGGTCTTCTATTTGATGCCTATTTGCTTTGAATATTTTTTTCCATTTCCATGGATCATTGAAAATATAGGGTCTTGCCGCTATATTCCAGAGAGCATCTCTATCGTGTTCCCAGGTTCCTACTGTAAATGTTATTACTTCAAGAGTGGCTATTATTTTTCTTGCATGCGATGCCGCATTATCGGCAAGTTCAATAGCAAGCGGATAATTTTCATTATCAAATTCAGTTACGGCGAGCGACAGTAATTCTTCCGATTCAATTACATTCCCGCCAAGATAACGAGCTTCATCTATAAAACCTCTTGCTCTTTCAATAGCTGCCGATGCGTCTTCTTTTATTCTTATTGTGGCTAAAATTTCGTCTTTCAATCTTTTTGCCATTTTTCCGGCTCTATCGGCTTCGTCCTTTGCATCAGCAAAATTCTCTCTTTCAAGCATATCTCTTGCTGTAGTCAGAATAGTTTCAGGTTCTAAAACATCTGCACCAACTTCTCTTGCCTCATCTATTTCAGACTGCGCCAATGCAATCGACCGTTCAGCTTCCAATCGTGAAATAGCAAGCTCTCCTACCGGAACTCTTTTAGGGCATCCCGATAATAATAAAACACTTCCCATCAACACCAATGTCAGTAAATAATTTTTTTTCATTTTTCACTCCTTTTTATGAAACCTTTATTGTAAAAAATTAATTTATCTCTCCGCTTTTCCGTGCTTCCATGGTTATCTTTTAATTTTTCCCAACTGGATTTCATTAAATTCCTGACTTTACCTGTAACTCTTTACCATAAATAATATTATTTTTTTATTTAATAATGTCAAGTTTTATACCTAATTCCCGCAACTGATGTTCATCAACAAAAGATGGCGCATCAGTGAGTGGAGAATATGCTTTCTGGGTTTTTGGAAAGGGTATTACATCTCTTATTGACGACAAATTAAGCATTTTTGTTAAAAGTCTATCCATTCCAAATGCAAAACCGCCGTGCGGCGGCGCGCCATATTGAAGCGCTTTCAGTAAAAAACCAAACCTGATAGAACTTTCTTCTTTACTTATACCAAGAATTTCAAAGATTTTATTTTGTAATTCCATTGAATGAATACGAATACTGCCGCCGCCAATTTCCGAACCGTTTAATACCATATCATAGGCAATGCTTTTTACTTTTTCAGGTGCAGTGTCGAGAAACTTTATATCATCAGGATGTGGAGCGGTGAATGGATGATGCAGCGGTGTCCATTTATCTGTCTGATTATCTTTTTTAAAAAGCGGATAATCTTCTATCCAGCATGGAATAAATTCTTTGGAATTTGGAGTATAAAGATTTTCTCTTAAATATGAAAGACAGCGTGATACTGTCGTTTCAGTATCAGCAATAAAAAAAAGTAAGTCTCCTTGATGAGTATCAAAGCGTCTGCTTATCAGAGATAATTCTTCTTCTTTAAAAAATTTTGTTATTTGTGAGTGAAGTCCTTCTTCTTTATGTCTCATCCAAGCAAGTCCTTTTGAACCGAGCGGCGCTATTTCTTTCGTAAGTTTATCTATTACGGTAAAAGAAAGATTGTCCGCGTTAGAAATCTTTATTCCTCTGACAACTCCATTTTTTGCGGCATTATTGAATACTTTGAAATTACATTTTTCCGATATATCACTTATATCAACTATTTGTATTGGATTTCTTAAATCAGGCTTATCCGAACCGTATTTACTTATGGATTCACTATAACTTAAACTCTTAAAAGGAGTATTTATTTTTACTCCGAGAATTTTATCAAATATTATTTTGATATAGTTTTCTAAAATATGTTTGATGTCCGCCGCATCTATAAAAGACATTTCAAGATCAAGTTGAGTAAATTCAGGCTGCCTATCCTGTCTTAAATCCTCATCACGAAAACACTTTACAATCTGAAAATATTTCATAAATCCGCCAACCATAAGAAGCTGTTTAAATAATTGAGGGGATTGAGGAAGCGCATAAAATTTTGAGGGATTTAATCTTGAAGGAATAAGAAAATCTCTTGCACCTTCAGGGGTGGATTTTGTAATAAAAGGGGTCTCTATTTCATAAAAACCTTTTTTGGAAAAAAAATTGCGGGTTTCCTGAAATAATTTGTGTTTGAAAATGAGATTGTTTTTTAATTTACCT
>CAZPHG010000078.1:0-4826 GCA_964586585.1 uncultured bacterium
TGAATAGTTGTAGAATAACAGCCAAGTGATGCAATAGAACGGACGGCACCGCCGCAGGTTTTAGGAATATCATGTAATTTCAAATCAAGAAAAACATTTTTTCCTTCGTTCTTAACCATCTCTACTGCTTGTGGTCCATAGCGGGTGAAAAGTTGCAATCCTATCTTAAAAAAGTCCAGTTCAAATTTAAGTTCCTGAACCCATTCCTTTGCTTCATCTAATTCATCAAAATCAAGCGCAAAAATTATTTCAGCCATAATAAGTACCTATTGTAAACAAATTCTAAACAGTTTGGAACATTATGATTTAGGATTTGTGATTTGTTTAGTATTTAGTTTTTCGTATTTAGGATTTATTTTGACAATATCCTATGGATAAATGCCTCTTACCATACAAGCTTCGGAAACTCGACCCACAGCAAGTATATATGCCGCTAAACGCATATCAACTTTTTTCTTTTTAGCAATAACAAGGACTTCTTCAAAACTACGATTCATTATTGTTTCAAGTTTAGAATTAACTTCTTTTTCAGTCCAGTAATAACTTTGTAAATTCTGAACCCATTCAAAGTATGATACGACAACGCCGCCTGCATTTGCTAATATGTCGGGAATGACAACAATTCCTTTATCAAATAAAATTTCGTCTGCATCGGGTGTAGTAGGTCCATTGGCCGCTTCTATAATAATTTTTGCCTTAATATCGGAAGCATTTTTATATGTAATTACTTCTTCCAATGCTGCCGGAACTAAAATATCGCATTTAAGTTCAAGTAAATCATCATTACTTATACTTTCAGCATTTTTATATCCTACAACTGAGCCGGTTTTGTCTTTATGCGTTTTTATATCATGCGGCCATAGTCCATTTTTATTATAGATGCCGCCTCTTGAATCGCTTACTGCTATAATTTTACACCCGATTTCTTCAAGAAGATACGCCATTATATAACCAGCATTGCCATAACCTTGAATAGCCACCGTAGCGTTTTTTATATTCATCCCTAAATGTTTGCAAATTGAAATAACATTAAACATACATCCGCGTGCTGTAGCCTCTTCTCTTCCCTGAGATCCGCCGATTATAAGCGGTTTGCCTGTAACAACACCGGGAACAGGATAACCTTTGTTCATACTGTATGTATCCATTATCCATGCCATAGTTTGCGAGTTTGTATAAACATCCGGAGCAGGGATATCTATTTTAGGACCTATGACAGATGCTATTTCCGTTGTATACCTTCTTGTTAATTTTTCAAGTTCTTTTTGAGACATCTTTTTTGGATTACATGCAATTCCGCCTTTTCCCCCGCCATAAGGAATATTTACAACGGCGCATTTCCAGGTCATCCATGCTGCAAGAGCTTTTACTTCATCCACAGTTACATCAGGATGAAATCTTATACCACCTTTTGCAGGACCTCTATCAATATTATATTGAACTCTTATCCCTTCATAAGTTTCCCATTTTCCGTTATCCATTTCTATTGGGACAGCAACAATTACAACGCGTTTAGGGATTCTTAACTTTTTATGTACATCCGATCGAAGTTTAATATGCTTTGCCGCTCTATCAAGTTGATTTAGCGCAATTTCAAACGGGTTGGTCAGATGTTCCTTTTTTTCTTTTAATACTTTTTTCTTTTCCATAATTTTTCTCCTTTACTCCTTAAACGCCGATTAAAATCGGCGGCTACAACTCCTAACTCTTTAACTCGTTTATTATGTCCGGTTCCGACAATAAAATAGATCCGATAACAAAAACATTTGCTCCTGCGCATCTATAATCTTCTATATCTTTTTTTGATGATATTCCACCGCAGGCAGCGACATCTATATCAACTGCATCTATAATTTCTTTAACTGTTTTCAAAACAACAGATTTTATTGCCTGTCCTGACAAGCCACCATTATAACATTTTTTTTCATAAATTGTCATTGCCGGAAATGTATTTGAGCAAATAATTCCGTCAATACCGGCTTTTTTTAATTGAATGCACAGTTCAACCGGTTTATCTAAAGCGCAGATTTTTGCGATAAGAGGCAGATGAGTTATTTTTTTTAATTCAACTGCAACTTTAGTACATCGGATTATATCTTCCGTTAATTTTTTTCCTTTTATATTAGGGCAGGAAAAATTTAATTCAATTGCTTTAACTTTTTCCTGTGTTAATGCCAGCGTGAGCAACTTCCAGTCGGATAGTGTTTCGCCATATATGCTTACAATTACCGGATATGGAAGATTCTTGATTTTTGGGAGTTCATTTTTAAAAAAAAGAGCCAACCCGCAGTTTTCAAGTCCAATGCGATTTATTATGCCTGATTGCACTTCAAAAATTCTTGGCGGTGGGTTGCCTTCTCTTTTTTTTAAAGTAATGGTTTTACTTGTTATGGCGCCCCAGTTTAGTCCAGGAAAATATTCTTCTATTTCCCATCCGTATCCTGCGCAACCTGAGGCAGCAATAAAAGGACTATTTAATTTTAATCCTGCAAAATTAATTTTCATTGCACATCCCATTCAATATCAGCGATATTAAAAACAGGACCATCACTGCAAGTCATTTTATATTCCTCTTTTGTTTTAACGGCACATGCGTTACATAAGCCGATGCCGCAACCCATTCTTTCTTCCCATGAAAAATATCCGTCAATATTATTTTCAATACATAGAGATGCTATTTTTTTTAGCATCGCCCGCGGGCCTGCCGCATAGACAACATCAGTAATTTTTAAATAAGGTAACATAATATCAGTGATTATTTTTTTATCATCTTCTTCGGAAATTTTTATTAGTTCATGATTAAAATGATTTAATGGGGCAAACTCCTGTGTTTTTCTTACTCCATAGAGGAAAAAACCTTTTGTTTTTATAATTGATGCAAGATAATTTAGCGGAACGACACCAAGCCCGCCTGCAATAAACAACGGTTTTTTAGCATCGGGGTTTTTAGGAAATCCATTTCCAAGTGGTCCGAGGATATCTATAGAATCACCTTTCTTTTTTTGGCTTAAAATTGTGGTTCCCTCGCCGCACACTTTAAAAAGAATATCAAAATGTGTTTCGCCTGCGGCAAAAATACTTAAAGGGCGCCGCAAATTTTGAGAAATATTTAAATGGATAAACTGCCCCGGCAATGAATTTTTTGCGATAAAAGGTTTCTGTAATTTAAAATGGAATATCTCAGGTGTTATCTGATTTTTGTAAAGGATAACTGCTTTTTTATGAATAAATTTCTTCATCACGCCATATAGTTTTTCCCTGATATAATGTAAGAACAGGAAATCCTTTTAATTTTTTTCCGATGTAAGGCGAATTTTTACTTTTAGATAGAAAAAAATTATTTGTTATGATTTTTTCTTTTTTTAAATCTATTACTGTAATATTTGCTGGTAGTCCTTCCTTTAATCTTCCGATAGTGTCATTTTTTAGAATTTTTGCAGGATTTAAAGTTATTTTCTCTATTAAAGTTTCTAAAGGAAGCAATTTTTTTTCTACTATGAAAGTTATAATTGAAGCAATTGCTGTTTCTAATCCGTTTATTCCAAAGGGAGCAAGATCAAACTCCTGATTTTTGTCCTGCTCAAGGTGCGGGGCGTGGTCTGTGGCAATACAGTCAATTATTCCGGTTTTAAGACCTTTTATTAATGCGAGTCGATCTTTTTCAGTTCTAAGCGGTGGATTCACCTTACAATTTGTATTATAATCATAAACATCGGTGTCTGTAAGCGTAAGGTGATGCGGAGTAACTTCTGCTGTAACATTTATTTTTCTTTTTTTAGCATCTTGTATAAGCGATATAGAACGTTCCGTGGAAATATGAGCAATATGAAGACGGCAGCCTGAAAGTTCTGCCAGTGAGATATCTCTTGAAATCATTATTTCTTCTGCTTGTTTTGGTATTCCCCGAAGTCCCATTTTAGTAGATACAATTCCTTCATTCATCATACCGCCGTTACTTAAATTGAGATCTTCGCAGTGGGAAATGATAGGAATATCAAACATTTTTGTGTATTCCATAGCGCGTCGCATCACTAAGGCATTCATAATAGATGTACCGTCGTCGGATACTGCTACAATTCCCACCTGCGCCATCTTTCCTATTTCAGTTAATTCTTTACCTGCTCTTTCTTTTGTTATGGCTCCTATCGGTAAAACCTGGACTCTGGCTTCATGCCGAGAAGTAGTTAAAATATACTTTACATCGCTTACAGAATCAATTGGCGGATTAGTATTTGGCATTGCGCATACCGTTGTCCATCCGCCTTTTGCGGCGGCAAGTGTTCCACTTGCTATTGTCTCTTTTGCTGTTCCTCCGGGTTCTCTAAGATGGGTATGTAGGTCAATAAAACCAGGTGTGACGACATTTCCTTTTAAGTTAATGTTTTTTGCTGATGTCTTTAAATTCTTCCCGATTTTTTTTATTTTCCCTGATTCTATAAGAATATCGGCTTTTTCATTTCTTTTTGTTTCAGGGTCAATAATTCTTCCGCCTTTAAGTAATATTTTCATTAATTTTTACCTCCACAGAGAAGATAAAGTACTGCCATTCTTATCGCTACACCATTTGTTACCTGCTCGTTTATAACAGACACCTGCGAGTCGGCAACAGTGGAAGAAATTTCCACACCGCGATTCATCGGACCCGGATGCATAACTAAAATATCTTTTTTTGCTTTTTTTATTTTATTATGATTTACTCCAAAAAAGGAACTGTATTCTCCTAAACTGGGAAAGAGAAGTTCTTTCTGCCGCTCTTTTTGTATCCTTAAAATATTTATTACATCAAGTATTTTTATTGTTTCTTTTAAATTATAGGATACTTTTAC
>CAZPHG010000079.1:0-4801 GCA_964586585.1 uncultured bacterium
TATTTGGATTATCTATAAGTATTTTTGCTTCAGGTATATATTTATTATGCAACAATCTGTTTTTATCATAAATTTTTGTTATTTCCCTGTTTGTTAATCCAGTAATACCCAGAATTGCAAAGGTACGTTCAGCAGCACCATAGGCGCCAATTTTTAATGAACTTTCCTTATATTTTTTTACAATATCAAAAATTTTTTTATAGTAATTGAAAAAATTTTTAGAAAAATTTCGGCAGTCATCAAATGTAATATCTACTTCCGGTTTTTTTTCAATAGTGCTTTTTTTTAAAACCATAAATAATGAACCGCCATGAATATTTATCCTTTTTTTGTATTCTATATTAAATCGATATTTGTTAACTAATTTTGCAAGGGAATTAATACTAAAATAATTCAAGTGCTGATGAAAAATATTTGAATAAAGTTTCTCAGAAAATATGCTGCTAACATCTGGTATTTCAATTATTAACACCGCATTATCAGAAACTACGTTGCTTATACCTTCAAAGAATTTATTCAGACTATCAATATGTTCTATCACATGTCTAATAATTATTACTTCAGATTGTAATTGTTTTCCTACGAACATTTCATCCGGAAAATAATTTTCGGACACTTCAATTCCCCTCTCTCGGCAAATTTCTGCGAGTTTATGCGATGGTTCATAACCGAAAACACGATTTTCTCCATCTTTACGCAAAAGATTTAAAAGATATCCGTCACTGCATCCTATTTCCATAATTTTCTTTTTTTTTAACTTTAACTCATTTATAAGAAACCCGGAAACCCAGTTGAGATGTTCTATATAAGTCTCTGAAAAAATTCCTGTAAAATGATAATCAGAATAAATACTATCATCAATTGTTTCTTTTAATTGAACAAGACCGCAATTTTCACAATATAATAAAGTCAATGGAATGGCAAAATCTTTGTTTATATCTTTTTTTTCTACATATAAACCGGAAATAGGCATTTTTTCTACTTCAAGAAATTTTTCTATTTTATCGGATCCACAGGAGCGACATGTTGAGATATTTTTAAACATAAAAATTTTTAACCCACTCTATTGTTCTTTTCATTCCTTCCTCAATTTTTATTTCATTTCTTATGTCGAAATCTCTCTTAATTTTACTCATATCAGGACATGAACGCTTTGGACCTCCTTTTAAATGTGACGGCATATTATTCATTATTTTATAACTAATGTTATTATCAACCAAATTTACAATTATTTCAGCTAATTTTTTAATTGTAATTTCTTCTTCATCATTTCCTATATTATATACTTCTCCGTTTTTACCAGCTAACAAGATAGTCCAAAATTGTTTCATGGCATCTGCAATATAGCAGAATCCTCTGCTTGCTTTTCCATCACTCATAATCATGATATCTTTGCCTTCTATCGCATTATTGATGAAATCAGCCCATACTCTACCGTCATTGAGTCTAATCCCCGGACCAAAAATATGAACGGGACGGACTATTTTAACTGGAATATTATACTTTCTGTAATAATTTATGCATAAGGTCTCCGAAAATCGCTTTGATTCTACATAACATGATCTTTCAGATAAATGATCTGTACACCCCCTGTATTCCTCCGGAGTAGGAACAGCCTCATCCGGCGGATCCCCATATATTTCACCACTGGAAAAATACATAAAACTCTCTACAGAATTATTTTTCATATAATTTAATACTGTTTTTGTTCCGTTAATATTTGCATATATAGTACCTATTGGATCTTTCAAGTAAGTCCTGGGTGAAGCTTTTGAAGCAGCATGGATTATATAATTAATATCCTTTGGAATTTCAAATTGCTTAGAAACATCCACTTGCTTAAAAATAAAATCATTACTTCCCGTAATATAAAACAACCTGTTTCCTTCATCAACTATATTAAAATCATATGCGAATACTTTACATTTTCTATTAAAATAATCTCTGTTCAAAAGAAAAATTACATCAAGGAAATATGCCGGAATCATTCCGCAGGCACCCGTTATGAGTATTTTACTACCTTCAAGTTTTTTTAAATAATTTAAACTTTTTTTGATTATATATTCTGCATCCTGATTAATGATTGCACTATTATGCATATTATAAAACGAGATTTTTCTCATCTGTTATTACGCAAGTGTTGCAAAAAATTTTCTCCGCACTTTTTTGTGCCTCTTTTCTATCACTTATATTTCGATATTCGTTTGCATCAAAATGTGTAAGAACTAACTTCTTTACCTTTGCCTCTTTTGCTAATTTTGCAGCCATCTCAGGATTTAAGTGTCCCCATTTTTTGTTAAATTTGCCAGATTTAAGTGAACACTCTGCAATTAATAAATCTGCATTTTCAGATAATTTCAAAAAGTTATCACAAGGACCAGTATCAACACAGTAAGCAACTGTTTTGTTTTCTAATTCAAATCTGTAGCCCAAACATCTTTCGCTATGTTTTAATAATAACTTCTTTTTAAGAAATTTCGGTTTTATGGTATCCGAAGCTTCTATATCATATATGCTGACTTTGTAAGAAAGCCTGTTAAAAGGCATAGTAAAAGGACTGTTTATAAATTTTTTTAAAATCTTATCCGCTCTTTTTGGTCCGTATATTTTAATACCTTGGCTAAAATTAAATTTTGCCAACATATGTAACCCTATTATATGCTCAAGATGAAAGTGACTTAAAAAAAGAAAAATAGGTTTTTCAGTTTTTATGTATTTAGCTATTTTATAAAATCCATTTCCTGCATCCAGTATTATGTATTCATTATTAGTTTCGATAAGAGTGCATATTGTATTTCCGGTTTTGGTATCATACCAACCATTTGTCCCTAAGAATGTAACTTTCATAACTCTTTATACCATTTAATAGTCTTTTTTAATCCTTTATCTAAATTAATTTTGGCTTTCCAATTTAATAATTTTTTTGCTTTTGCAGAAGAAAGATACTGATGAGGAATTTCATTTTTTGCTTTATTTAAAATCTTATAATTAGGATCTTCCTCAGCATTGCTATAAATTTTTTCTACAAGTTTTAACACTGAAATTGGTTTCTCATTGCTGAAATTAAATGCCTCTCCTGACAAGTTGAACTTTCTCAACTTTTCAGCCAAAGTTAAATAAGCATTTACGACATCTCCCACATAAATATAATCACGCGTAAATTTACCATCACTACGGATTAATAAAGTCCTGTTATTCAAAACGGCGCGAATTGTATCCGGTATAATCCTTGAAAAATTAAAATCTCCCGGACCATAAATATTACCACATCTTGTCACACATACAGGTACACCGTAAGTGCGAAAATATGTATAAGCTAATAAATCCGCGCAACTTTTGGATACATCATAGGGATGAGAACCGGATAAAGAGGCATTTTCCTTATACGGAAGTTTACTTTTAATTCCGTATGCTTTATCGCTGGAGGCAATCATTATCCCTTCTATATTCGGAGACAACCTGGCTACTTCCAAAACATTCCAGGTTCCTCTGATATTGGAAGAGAAAGTTTTCATTGGATTTTTTAAGCATTTATTAACAATAGCTTCAGCAGCCAAATGAAAAATATATTCAATTTTATGTTCCTTAACAATCCCCTGCAACAATCGAAAGTTGGCTACACTGCCCTTGATGACCTTCATTTTCGCTATATCCTGTCTTTTTAAAAGAGTACCTTTTCTAAAAGTTAATATATCTAATCCAATAATTTTTGCTTCATAGGAAAGTAAACTTTGAGTCAAATTTGAACCCAAAAATCCTTCATATCCAGTGATTAGAACTCTTTTATTTTGCCAGAATTTTTTATTCATTATATCACCAAACCTTCCATGGAATATTCTCACTTTTCCAGTAGCCATTTAAAATCTCTAATTCTCTATAAGTATCTATACAGTGCCAAAAATCATTATGTGGAAAAACCATCAACTGTCCCTCTTTGGTAAGATTTTCTAATGGTTCTCTTTCCAAATAGCAATTATCTTCTGCCCATAAATATTTAAAAAAATCTCTATTGAATACAAAAAAACCTCCATTTATTAACCCTTCCATAACCTGAGGCTTTTCATGAAATCTTACTACCCGATTATTTTCTATACCCAATTCTCCGAATCTGGAAGGTGGATGAACTCCGGCTATAGTACCTATTTTTCCGTGAGAATTATGAAATTCTACGAGATCTTTTATATTTATATTTGCTACTCCATCGCCATAAGTTACCATTATAAGATTGCTGTTTTCAATATATTTTTCTACTCTTTTTATTCTAGAACCTGTCTGTGCTTCCTCCCCAGTGTCAGCAAGCGTAACATTCCAACCTTTTTCAAAATGCGAACTATGAAATTTTATGTCATCATGCTTTCCAAGCTTTATAGAAAAATCATTATTCATTGCTTCATAATTTAAAAAATACTCTTTAATCATTTCCCCCTTATATCCAAGACAAAGGATAAAATCATTAAAGCCATAATGCGCATAAATTTTCATTATATGCCATAATATCGGGTATGGACCAACTTTTACCAAAGGTTTAGGACGTACTACTGTTTCTTCTCTCAATCGCGTACCCTTTCCTCCACAAAGAATAATAACTTTCATTTATTGTTTTCTCCTTTTAAATCTGTTTTATTTTTATACCAATCAATTGTCTTCTTTAATCCTTCTTTAAAATTTATTTTGGATTTAAAACAAAATTCTTTGTATGCTTTTGTTGTATCCAATTAATAAGATTTTCTTTAAATTCTTTATAAACGAGTCATTCGTGCCATTTTCGTGCCATTTTCGTGCCATTTTATGCCAACTCATA
>CAZPHG010000080.1:0-4787 GCA_964586585.1 uncultured bacterium
GCAGATTTTACATCTGCGCCAATAAAACGCCGATTAAAATCGGCGGTTACACCCTCTACCCTGCAATGGGTCATTTTTCTTAACGCTACGCACCTTCGCAATGACTTTTTTTGTCATTGCGAGCCGAAGGCGTGGCAATCTCATCAAGCTTTGAAATTCCGATACAATAAATTATCAATTAATCTTGCTTTGCCTATCCAAAGAGCAGCTGCCAATAAGACATCGTTTTCTATTTTGTTTATATTATTTAAATTAGCGGTATCATATACGCCTGCATATTCAATGCGAGATGATTTTAGATTATTTTTTATTGCGGCGGAAATTATATCTGCGGATTTTTCTCCGTTTAAGATAAGTTTTTTGCCGATGGTTAACGCTTTAAAAATTTCCGCCGCATCTTTTCTTTCTATTTGATTTAAATATCTGTTTCTTGATGAAAGAGCAAGCCCGTCTTCTTCTCTAACGGTGGGGCAGAGCACAAGTTCAGTATTAAAATTCAAATCAATTATCATCTGTTCAATTACTTTAAACTGCTGATAGTCCTTCTGCCCGAAATAAGCGCGATGCGGATTTATTATATTAAAAAGTTTAGAGACGATTTTTAATACTCCTTCAAAATGACCTGGTCTTAATTTACCGCAGAGTTTTTTTGTTAGATTTTTTACTGTAATAACGGTTAAATCTTTTTCATTATACAATTCAGATATTGAGGGTGAAAATACAGCATTGACGCCAAGCGATTTACAAAGTTGGACATCATCATTGAAAGGTTTAGGATATGCTTCAAAGTCCTCGCCTTGATTAAACTGAGTCGGATTAACAAATATAGATACAACGGTTATATCATTTTCATCTCGGGCTTTTTTTATCAGAGAAGTATGCGCTTTATGAAGCGAGCCCATTGTCGGCACAAATCCTAATGATTTATTTTTAGTCAGCGTTTCGCAGAAATTTCGAATATCTTTGATGGTTTTAAATATATTCATCAATAACTTTCTTTTTCAGAAGGAAACTTTCCTGATTTCACATCGTTTGAATAATTCTTTATTGCTTTCAATATATTATTGTGAAGGGTAGCATATTTTCTTACAAATTTTGGATTAAACTTTAAATTTATTCCGAGCAAATCGTTGATTACAAGTATTTGTCCGTCGCATCCGACGCCTGCTCCTATTCCTATTGTAGGAACGGATACTTTTTGAGTAATTTGTTGGGCAAGTTCAGCGGGAACGGCTTCTAAAACTATTGCAAAAACACCTGCATCTTCAAGGATTTTTGCTTCTTTTATAATTTTTGCTGCTTCTTCTTTAATTTTACCCTGAACTTTATAGCCGCCCATTTTGTGTAATGATTGCGGAGTGAGTCCAAGGTGACCCATAACCGGTATATTATTTTTTATAAGAAATTTTGTAATATCTGAGACAATTTCCCCACCTTCAAGTTTTACCGCCTGCGCCCCGCATTTTTTAATTAAGGCGCCAGCATTTTTAAGTGTTTCTTCTTTTGAAATGTTGAAACTCATAAAAGGCATATCGGCAACAAGAAGTGCTGATGGAAGCGACCTTTTTACTGCTTTTATATGATGAATCATTTCGTCAATGGTGACGGGCAGAGTATCTTCGTAGCCAAGTTCAACCATTCCGAGAGAATCCCCTACCAATATCACATCTACTTCTGTCTCATTTATGATATTCGCCATCCAGTGAGAATAACAGGTAATCGCTACAATCTTTTTACCTGTTTTCTTCATTTGAATTAATTTAGGGATAGTCATTTTATGCATTATTTCCTTCTTTTTTGCTCATGTAAATATTATATTATAATTACGCATCTTTTTCAATTAGATTAGACTGAAATTTTACGAAATTTCTTTTCGCTTTCCGCCATATTTATTAAATTTTAATAAATTCACATCAATAAATCAAATTTATTTGATAATGAAAAAATAAATATGTATATTTTAATATAAACTAGAAAATGCTGATGGTATAATATTAGATTTAAGTAAAGGATGGCATGTGATGCTGAGAGAGTCATAAGAACATTAAAAGAAGAGTGCATCTGGATAAGTGAATGTGAGACATTTGAGGTATGATGTGTTAATACGTTTAAAGTTACTAAGAGATGAAAAGATAACAAATGCCGCGCTACTACTTTTTGGTAGAGAATCAAAGTTTATACAGTCTGAAGTAAAATGCATCCGTTTTGATGGAAATAAACCAGTTAAACCATATATTGACTTTCAAACTCTGGAGGGTAATATTTTTGATTTTGTAGATAAAGCAGAGGACTTTATTTTGCGTAATATTAAGAAAGCAATTTGGCTTGTCCCTGGCTAAATTCAAAGAGAAGAAAAGCACGAATATCCTCCAAGTGCTGTCAGGGAATCTGTTGTTAACGCGATTTGTCATCGAGATTATTCTTCACCAGCTAAAGTGCAGATTAGAATATTTGATGATTACATAGAGGTATGGAATCCAGGAAAATTACCAGAAGGATGGACGATTGAAAAATTAAAACAGAAACATGAATCCATACCAAAGAACCCTCTTCTATTTAAACAGTTCTTTTGGGTCAAATATGTAGAAGATGTTGGCGGCGGTACTCTTGATGATGATCAATGAATGCAGGAATTGGGGCATACCTGAACCTGAATTTGAAGATATTATTGAAATTGCTATTCGCGGAATAGAGATTGATTCAAAGGAATACTTTATTAAATGTTTTCTCAAAAAAGAATTGATAAAGCAACTAAAACATAAATTTGTACTGATAAATATATGATCGAAGAAAAAAGAAATTTAATTGTTTTGTCCAGACCTCTATTTCTACCAAAGCAAAAAATGTTATTAGCCGGCAACCAACAGTAAAATTTGAGAAATTAGTTGAAATAATGGTTAAAGCAGACATTGGCAAATTAGCCCGGTGAAGAACAGTGGAAGATTATAGAGTTGCTTCAAGAGAGTTTAAAGCACTTATTGTTGAGTTGATGGTAAAAGCAGATATTGACAAATTAGCAAAAGAAGGCGAAGTTGGGCTTGACTATCTGGAATGAATTCAGTACTCTCGCAGTGTTCAGGTTCTCAGATATGAGAAAAGGAGAAATCTAAATTAATATAATATTTGCAACATTACTGCAAATATTATATAATATTTGCAATGGTAAATATGGATAGAGAATTGTTAAAAACTATAATAATTGATCAAACTGAATTGATTATGGATAAATTCAAGAATGAGAAAATTATAAACAGGGAAGGGCAGGCGAAATGTAAAAAATATTTAGACCACCCTAATATACTTTTAATCAGCGGCATGAGAAGAGCAGGAAAGTCATTTTTTGCGCATTTACTGGCAGGTAGAACCAATTGCCCTTTTATTAATTTTGACGATGAACGGCTTGCAGGTCTTCAGGCGGTAGATTTAAATACAGTTTTAGAGTGTTTTTATAATATCTACGGTGATTTTGATTATATTCTCTTTGATGAGATACAGAATATTCCCTGTTGGGAATTGTTTATAAATAGATTAAGAAACAAATATAAAATAATAATTACCGGTTCTAATGCCAATTTATTAAGTTCTGAACTTGCCACACACTTAACCGGCAGGTTTGTCGCATTTACAGTTTTTCCTTTGTGTTTCAGAGAGTTTTTAAAATTTAGTTCTTTTGAATTGAAAAAAAACTCAATATATTCTACCAGAGAAAAAAGTAAGATTTCTTCTCTATTTAATGAATATTTAAAAGGCGGGGGTATTTTTGAATATTATAAATTTGGCAGCGAATATATAAGGAATTTATTTTCTTCAATAATTACCAGAGATGTAATTGTAAGATACAGAATAAAATATCCAGTTGTTTTGGAAGAACTGGCGTTATTATTGGTTAATTATTTTACTTCTAAAATTTCTGTAAATAATGTAACAAAAAACCTGAAAGTTAAAAGTCCACACACTGTAAAAGAATATATGAAATATCTGGAAAACACTTTTTTGATTTTTACAGTAAATAAATTTTCATATAAAGTAAAAGAACAGTTATCCGCTTTCAGAAAGGTTTATATTACGGATAATGCAATAGTTACTTCTCTGATTTTTGATTTTTCGCGAAACAGAGGCAGATTCCTTGAAAACTCAGTGGCAGTTGAACTTAAAAGAAGAAGTTTGGTTGAGAATTTTGAATTATTCTATTGGGACAACTACAATGTTGAGTGTGACTTTATAATAAAAAAAGGCAGAAAAATAATTTCTGCTTTTCAGGTCTGTTCAGAGATTAATTTGGAAAATAGAAAAAGAGAATTTAATGGTTTAATTGGTGCTCTTAAAGAGTTTAATTTAAAAGAAGGGGTAATTATTACAGAGTCCTCGGAAGAAAAAATAGATATGGAAGGGTTTAAAGTAAAAATGATACCTGCATGGAAGTGGATGCTTGAGAGGTGAAGAACCGATAAACAATGTAGGATAAATTTATGAAGCAGTTTAATAAATGGGAAGAAAATAGGGAAGACAAAGATTAGAATAATTCCTCTATGGCAATGGCTGTTATTGGAAAAATGAAAAAGGAGATATCTAAAATAGCAAAAAAAATTGACAGAATTTAAATAATGTTTTATAATGTTCAAAATTTGAACAACAAAGGAAACAAATGAAAAAAGCACTAATTACAGGAATAACAGGACAGGATGGTTCGTATCTGGCAGAACTGCTGCTTGAAAAGGGCTATGAAGTTCATGGGATTATAAGACAGTCATCTACATTTAATACTCAAAGGATAAGTCGTATATATC
>CAZPHG010000081.1:0-3682 GCA_964586585.1 uncultured bacterium
TTGGCGGAAAAAGTAAACGCCCGCCTCGCTACTATTACAATGCCGTTTAATATAGAAAATATATCATCATTGGATGGAGTAAGGATTAATATGGAAGGC
The DNA here is from genome assembly GCA_964586585.1 of uncultured bacterium. Classification (GTDB taxonomy): domain Bacteria; phylum CG03; class SLGR01; order SLGR01; family CAZPHG01; genus CAZPHG01. Next base: position 100 of record CAZPHG010000081.1, read on the forward strand.
GGGGGCGGACATTCCGCTGGGGGCGTACATTGCGGAGCGTTAAAAAAAACGACACATAAGCGTCGTTTTTTAGTGGAGCAAATCTCCGGGAGCTGGCTTCTCTTGCGACAATCCGGCACGGAGCCGCTGATAAGAATATATGCGGAAACGGAGAGCCGCCGCTTGACGGAAGAACTAATAAAAAAAGGAAAGGAACTTATAAAATGAAAAAAGAAAAATTTACATTCACATCGGAGTCGGTGACTGAAGGACATCCGGATAAAGTTTGCGATCAGATTTCAGATGGTATTTTAGATGAAATTTTAAGATATGATAATAAGCATTCTTTAAAGCCGTACCATCTTAATGAATCCGATAAAAGAGGTAGCAGGGTTGCTTGCGAAAGTTTTGTTTCAACCGGTTTGGTTCTTATAGGCGGTGAAATAACCACTGATGCTTATGTAGATTTTAATCGTGTAGTGAGAGGCATAGTTAAGGAAATTGGCTATACCGATCCCGAATTAGGATTTGAATATAAATCTCTTTGTCTCTTAAATAATATAAATGAACAATCTCCTGATATAGCAAAAGGTGTTGATACAGGTGGCGCAGGTGATCAGGGGCTTATGATAGGTTATGCTTGTGATGATACAGATTCATTTATGCCGATGCCGATTGAACTTTCGCATAAAATGGCTATAAGATTATCCCAGTTGAGAAAAAATAAAACACTTGAATTTTTGAAACCGGACGGAAAAACACAAGTGACGGTTGATTATGAAAACGGAAAACCTGCGGGTATTTCCGCTGTTGTGTTGTCATCGCAACATGATGAATCGGTTATTGATGAAAGCGGAAATATATCCGATGAAGCAAAAAATAAAATGATAAATGAGATAATTAAACCTATATTACCTGAAAATCTTGTTTCCTCTTCTACGAAATATTTCATTAATCCTACGGGAAGATTTGTTGTCGGTGGGCCACAGTCGGATACCGGCGTAACCGGAAGAAAAATAATAGTGGATACTTACGGAGGTATGGCGTCTCACGGCGGCGGCGCTTTCAGCGGAAAAGATCCTACAAAAGTTGACCGTTCCGCAAGTTACGCGGCAAGATATATAGCAAAAAATATTGTTGCATCCGGACTTGCCAAAAAATGTACAATACATATTGCTTATGCCATAGGAATTAAAGAGCCGCTTAATGTTATGGTAGATACTGACGGCACATCCGAAATTCCTGATTGCGAGATAGAATGTATTGTCCGAAATGAAAATATATTTCATTTAGATCCTGTTGGAATTATTGAAATGCTTGATTTATGGAAGCCGATTTATAGTTCCACTGCATCTTACGGTCATTTCGGACGCAATATATTTCCATGGGAAAAAACCGACCGCGTTGATGAAATTTTACAAAAAGCAGGTAAATTAGGAGCGTGAAAAAAAAAGTCGGCACAGTCCGAGATGTAATACATAATTATATATATTTCACACTTCCGTCAAAAGAAGGCGAGATTTCCGAAAGAGATATAATTGACAGTGAATGGGTTCAGCGTCTAAGGCAGATATTTCAATTACAGTCGGCTTGGCTGATATATCCAAATGCCATACATACAAGGTTTCAACATTCGCTTGGAGTGATGCAATTTGCCGGCGATATGGCTTATCATCTTTATCCGATGTTCAAGAAAGTATTTCCCAAAGAGTATATTCCCAAAGAAAGAAATTATGTTGAAGAAATATTCCGGATTGCAGGACTTTTACATGATATAGGACACGGTCCGTTCGGGCATCTTCTTGATGAAGTATATACACACAAAAAATACAAAAAAACTCATGAGGATATTGCCGCAGTTATTATTGAAAAGGAACTTGGTTCTCAAATTTCACAAATAAGATGCTCGCCGCATGGCAGTTTTAATACTCCCATCTCACCTTTCCAGATAGCGCGTTTTATAAAAATGCCTCATAGTTTTAAGGAATACTCTTTATGGGAACAGATATTTTCAAAAATAATGATGGGAATATATTCTGCAGATGCAATGGATTTTCTTTTAAGGGATCAGTATTTCTGCGGCACATCTGAGTTCGGCACCATTAATTACCGCAACCTCATTGATAACACTATAATAACTGAAAACGGACTTACTTTGATGAAAAATGCGCTGCCTGCATTCAGATCATTTTTGCAAACCAGATTTAATATGTTCAGGCATGTGTATCTTTATGAAAAAAACGAGTTATATGATCTTGCTTTCGGAAAACTGCTTGGTGATGTATTAAAATATATGAAAATTGGAAACCCCTGTAAAAATCTTTCTAAATTCCGAAAAATTACTGATTTCGGACTTCATTCCCAGGTGCCTTTATGGAGCAGTTTATCAGGCGCTCAACGAAAAATAGGTAGAGAATGGAGCAGTTTACTTCTTAGAAGGCATCTGCCGTATAAAAAAGTTTTTGAGGAAGAAAACTTTTATCATAATGTCAGTGAAGTAGGTAAAGTGATTTCAAGAGATATTTTATATAACGAACTTAAAAATAAATACAGCGATTATTCGGATATAAAAATTATTATAGCCAGAAATGATATTCGGCTTCAAAATCAGTTTATGGAATTTGAAAATAGCGATATGTTAAGAAATTCTGATAATGTAAAAGCAATTAGTATTATTGATACTGAAACAGGAAAATTTTGCGCTTCCGAAGGCAATACTTATATAAAAGATATTCCGTTGAAATATGAAGTTATCAGGGTATATCTTCCGGAAGATTATATTGAAGAAATAAAAGAAACAGAAGAACTGTTGCAGGGTGAACTTTTTGCAAACCATATGTTGACAGTAAATGAAAGTGAATTAAGAAATGATATCACCAGTATGTGAAATGATTGAAGTAAAAATAATAGTTAAAGGTAATGTTCAGATGGTGGGATTTAGATATTGGACCGTGAGGATTGCAAAGCAATTTGGAATAACTGGCTATGTGAAAAATCTTGCCTCAGGCGATGTTGAAATTGTTGCAACAGGAAATACGGAAAAGATAAATAAATTTATTGAATTGATCAAAAAGGGACCGCTATCTGCGGATGTCAGCGAAATAAAAATTGATTATAATTATTGTTTGACAGAAGAATTTAGGGAATTTAAGGTTAGGTATTAAGAATGAACGATAATTTAGATTCAATAAAATTATACTTAGAAGAAATTGCAAAAATTCCTATGATATCGCAGGAAGAAATGCAGGAGCTTCTCAAAAAGTTAAAAAGAAAAAATAAAAAAGCAAGAGAAAGATTGGTGATGGGCAATCTCAGGCTTGTCATAAATATTGCCAAAAAATTTCAACGCACAGGAGTAGAATTAAACGACCTTATTGAAGCGGGAAATATGGGACTGATAGCGGCGTCAAATAAATATGATCCTACTAAGGGGATGAAATTTTCTACTTATTCTTATGAATGGATAATGGAATATATCCGCCGCGCTGTTTTAGGACACACAAAACAGATTCATATTCCGGTATATATATATAATCGTTTTCAGAAGATTATGAAAGCGTGGGATAAATTATTTAAAAAATTAGAACGGGTTCCAAAACCTGAA
>CAZPHG010000081.1:3692-4755 GCA_964586585.1 uncultured bacterium
TCCGCAATCGGAAGAACTCGCCAAAGAAACAGGTTTTAAAAAAAAGAAAGTAACGGAAATTATGCACTATGTGAAAATATTCAGCGAGATACCGTCTTTGGATTCCCTTATTTCAAACGATATAGATATTCCTCTGAAAGCGACAATTGTGGCAACGGATAATCCAACTCCTGATGATGCGCTAACTCTTATAACTGTTCATCAGCAGATAGAAGAACTTCTTAAAAGTATCACTGAAAGAGAATGTAAGATTGTAAAAATGCGGTTTGGCGTAGGAACTTCACATCCGCATACTCTTCAAGAAGTTGCGAAAAAATTAGAAATTTCGCGGGAAAGAGTAAGGCAGATACAGATTGAAGCGTTAAATAAATTAAAAAAAGCTGCAGTAAAAATGAAAAAAGAAGAAGAATGAATTTGAAAAAGTTTATTCGAAATATTCACGATTTTCCCCAAAAAGGAATTCAATTTAAGGATATTACTACACTAATTAATGATAAGGAAGGGTTTAGAAAGTCAATTGACTGGATGGTTTCTTTATATAAGAAAGAAAAAATAGATAAAGTAGTGGCGGTGGAATCACGCGGATTTATTTTCGGTGCGCCTATTGCGATAGCGTTAAATGCAGGGCTGGTGCTTGTCAGAAAAAAAGGACGGCTGCCTGCCGATACAGTTAGTGTAGAGTATCAGTTGGAATACGGCGAGGGTGCTCTTGAAATGCACAGAGATTCAATTTTGCCTGGCGAAAGAGTGATAATTGTTGACGACTTACTTGCGACAGGAGGAACTACAAAAGCAACAATTGAATTAATAAAAAAAATTCCAACCGATATAGTGGGAATATGCTATTTAATTGAACTTGTTGAATTAAACGGTAGAGCCGAATTAGGGGATATACCCGTTCAGGCGCTGATAAAATTTGAATTATGAAGGAAGGGGATGGCTTACTTTCCGGAATGCTTAATTATTTAAGAGGTTTTCGTTCCGTCTCGCTTGCTTATTCCGGTGGAGTTGATTCAACATTGTTGCTGTATCTTCTTAAAAAAACATCAATAAAATTTATTGC
>CAZPHG010000082.1:0-4683 GCA_964586585.1 uncultured bacterium
ATAGGTTCAGGACCTATTGTCATAGGTCAGGCATGCGAATTTGATTACTCCGGCACGCAGGCGTTAAAGGCGCTTAAAGAAGAAGGGTATAAAGTAATTCTTGTTAATTCCAATCCTGCCACAATTATGACCGATCCGGATATGGCGTGGAAAATATATATTGAACCGTTGACGGTTGAATATATTGAAAAAATAATAAAAAAAGAGCGACCCCATGCGCTGCTTCCAACTCTTGGAGGTCAGACAGCGTTAAATTTAGCAGTGGAACTGAATTCATTAGGTATTCTTAATCATTATAATGTTGAATTACTAGGCGCGAAAATTGAGAGTATTGAAAAAGCGGAATCAAGGGATTTATTCAAAAGAGCTATGAAAAAAATAGAAATTAATGTGCCTGAAAGCGGAATAGCTCGCAATATAGAACAAGCGTTAAATGTTACAAGATTAATAAAATTCCCGCTGATAATTCGTCCTGCTTTTACATTAGGCGGCTCAGGCGGCGCAGTTGTTGAAAAAGAAGAAGATTTTGAAGAGCTGGCAAAACAGGGGTTCTCTATGTCGCCTGTCAGTGAAATTTTAATTGAAGAATCACTTGTCGGCTGGAAAGAGTATGAACTGGAATTGATGAGAGATAAAAACGATAACTGCGTTGTAGTATGCACTATTGAAAATATTGATCCGATGGGTGTTCACACAGGAGATAGTATTACTGTTGCTCCTTCTCAGACGCTTACCGATAACCAGTATCAGAAATTGAGAGATATGTCTTTTAAAATTATGAGAGAGATGGGAGTTGATACAGGTGGTTCAAATATTCAGTTTGCCGTTGACCCTGAATCTGGAAAAATACATGCAATTGAAATGAATCCGCGGGTATCCCGCTCTTCTGCGCTTGCGTCAAAAGCCACGGGTTTTCCCATAGCAAAAATTGCCGCAAAACTTGCAGTAGGATATACTCTTGATGAAATTCCTAATGATATTACAAAAAAAACACCTGCTTCTTTTGAGCCGGTTATTGATTATGTTGTAACAAAAATCCCAAGATTTACTTTTGAAAAATTTTTAAGGGCTGATGATACTCTTACATCAAGTATGAAATCGGTGGGAGAAGTTATGGCTATTGGAAGGACTTTTCAGGAATCGCTGCAAAAAGCAGTGAGAGGACTTGAAATAGGAAGATTCGGATTGGGATTTGACGGTTTTGGGCGGACAAATCTTATTAAAAAATTGACGACAGACGGCAGCGTAGAGAAAAAGAAAAAAGTTATTGAAGAAATTAAAAAGAAATTAAAGGTTCCGAATTACGATAGAATTTTCAATATTGTGTATGGTATCCAAATGGGGCTTTCATATGATGAAATCTCAGAGCTTACGGGAATAGACAGATGGTTTATTTATCAGATAAATGGTATTTGCAAGATAGGAAAAGAAATTACCAAAGGATTAAATGCGAAGCTCTTAAAGAAAGCAAAACAGGCAGGTTTTTCAGATTTTCAGATAGGTTATTTAACTGCAAAAAGTGAAGAAGATGTACGGAGATTAAGAGAAAAATTAGCTATAGTTCCTGTTTTTAAGTCTGTTGATACCTGCGCAGGAGAATTTGAATCATATACACCGTATTTTTATTCATCTTACGAAGATGAAGATGAAGTTCCTGAAATCAGTGCCGCTCAAAAGAAAATATTGATTATCGGAGGCGGACCCAACAGGATAGGACAGGGCATAGAATTTGATTATTGTATATGTCATGCGGCGTTTGCCTTACGAGAAAAAGGATATTTTTCTATTATTGTAAATTCAAATCCTGAAACAGTTTCAACTGATTACGATACTTCTGATAGATTATATTTTGAACCGCTGACAAAAGAAGATATATTAAATATAATTGAAAAAGAAAAACCTTTCGGAGTTATTGTTCAACTTGGAGGTCAAACCCCTCTTAATCTTATTGATGCAATTAAAGATAAAGTGAAAATATTAGGAACATCACCCGATGCAATTGATATTGCTGAAGATAGAGTGCGTTTTTCAAAATTCTTAAAAAAGCTCGGGGTGCCGCATCCGGAATGCGGAAAAGCAAGAAGTGGCAAAGAGGCAGTTGAAGTTGCAACAAAAATAGGATTTCCGGTAATGCTTCGTCCATCTTATGTTTTGGGCGGCAGGGCAATGGAAGTGGCTTATACGAATGAAGAAGTAAAAAAATATCTAAATAAAGCTGCCGATGTGAGTCCACTTCATCCTGTTTTAATTGATAAATTCATAAAAGATGCTTTAGAAATTGATATTGACTGCATTTCTGATGGAAAAGATGTCTTTATAGCGCCATTAATGGAGCATATTGAAAAGGCGGGAATTCATTCCGGTGATAGCGCCTGCGTTACTCCGCCTGTAAGTTTAAATGATGAAATAATTAAAAAAATAAAGGAATATATAAAAAATATAGCCATATCACTTGGTGTCTGCGGACTTATGAATACTCAGGTGGTAATAGAAAAGAATAGTGATAAAATTTATATTTTAGAAGTGAATCCACGCGCATCAAGAACCGTTCCTTTTATATCAAAAGCAATCAATCTGCCTATAGCAAAAATTGCAACAAAGGTAATGCTCGGTAGTTCTCTTAAAGAATTTGATTTAAGTTATGAGCAATCTGCTTATTGCGTAAAAGAAGTAGTTCTTCCGTTTCTCAGATTCTCAGGAGAAGACCCGGTTCTTGGTCCGGAGATGAAATCCACCGGTGAAGTTATGGGAAAAGCAGATACTTTTTCTGAGGCATTTTACAAATCGCAAATAGCTGCGGGAAATCTTATTAGAAAGTCAGGCAATCTGCTTTTAAGTTTAAGCAATCAAACTAAACAAGAAGCATTAGAGATTGTCAAAAAATATGCTTTATTATATGATATTTATGCTACATCAGGCACGGCGGATTTCATTAGAAAAAATGGAATTAAAGTAAAAAAGGTTGGAAAAATTGGCAAGGAGAATTTTGATGTTGAACATATTATAAAGAACAAAGAACTTGCATTGATAATAAATACTCCATCCTCAAAGAAAGCGTTTATGGATGGCTACCATATAAGAAAATGGGCATATGAAAAGCGTATTCCTATTATCACCACACTATGCGCGGCAAGAGCGTTATTAAGTAAAATATGACAGATTTAGATGCGTCGGTACTTTTCCGAACTCCGCTATATGAAGAACATATATTATTAAACGCAAAGATGGGTACTTTTGGCGGTTGGAATATGCCTATTTTTTATTCTTCTATACTTGATGAGCATAAACACTGCAGAGAAAAAGTATCTATTTTTGATACATCTCATATGGGTGAATTTATTTTTAAGGGAAATATTAAAGAGAGCGGAATTGAAGAGGTATTCACCCAATCGCTTGAAAAGATGCTCACAGGAAGTTCAAAGTACGGGTTTATTTTGAATGCAGACGGAGGCATCGTTGATGATATAATAGTATTTAAAATTGCCGAGGATGAGTTAATGTTTGTAGTCAATGCCGCAACAAAAGAAAATGATTTTAAAATGATTAAAAATAAATTAAAAAGCGGTGATTTAAAAGATATTTCTTCAGAAACAGCAAAACTTGATATACAGGGTCCGCTTGCAAGAGAAGTCACAGAAGATATTTTTGAAATTAAACTTTCACTTGCTTACTTCAAATTTTCATATTTTCAAAATATTACAATAAGCCGCACAGGTTATACAGGAGAATTAGGTTATGAGATTTTTTTATCAAGTGATATGGCGATTAAAATATGGAAAAAATTTGTTGCTGATAAAAGAGTAAAACCTGCCGGTCTCGGCGCCAGAGATATTTTGCGTTTAGAAATGGGATATTCTCTTTATGGTAACGATCTTGACGAAGAAACCACTCCAATTGAAGCGGGGTTGGATATATTTGTTGATTTCAGCAAGAATTTTTACGGAAAAAAAGCTTTACAAAAGCCGCTTAAAAAAGTAAAAATTGCTTTTAAAACAGAGACAAGGCGCGCGCCCAGAAGAGGGTATAAAATTTTATTAAATAAAAAAGAAATAGGCGTAGTCACAAGCGGATGCTATTCGCCGTCTATTTCTGCCGGCATAGGAATAGGATATATTAACTATAAATTCAAAGAAGTTAAAAAGATAGAAATTACAGACGGTGAAAAAATTGTACTTAATGGTTTAGCGGTGGAAACATCGTTCTATAAAAATGGTTCGATAAGGAGATAACTTGAAATATACAAAAAATCATGAATGGATAAAAGTAGAGGCTAAAATTGCAATAGTTGGTATTTCAAAATACGCTTCAAAGCAATTGGGCGACATTACTTTTGTAGAATTGCCGTTACTAAATAAAACAATCAAAAAAGGTGAAATTCTATGCGAAATTGAATCGGTAAAAGCGGCAAGCGATGTATATTCTCCTGTGTCGGGAACAATAATTGAAGTAAATAAAAGATTAGAAGAGGAGCCTGAAATTATAAATAGTGCGCCGGAAACCGACGGATGGATATGTCGCATTGAAATAAGCGATGTAAAAGAATTAGAAAATCTATTAGATAAGACCGCTTATACCGAATATCTTAAAACTTTTGAATAACACGCCGCATACCCAAAAAGAGATAAAAGAAATGCTTGAAGTAATAGGTGTTTCATCTATTGATGAACTCTTTTCAGATATAAA
>CAZPHG010000083.1:0-2137 GCA_964586585.1 uncultured bacterium
CCTGTTACAGATGATGAAGGAAATTTAATCGGGATGGTTTCTGTAAAGGATTTAGTTGATGCAGTAGCGGGCTTGATAAAAGTACATCTTAGCGCTGAGGAAATAAAACAGATTGGCGGAAAATTTAACTGGGTAGAAGGATTTATGGTAAAAGATGTTATCACAGCAAATGTTGATGATGAAATGTTAGATGTATTTAAACTTATGGTTGAAAAACACATCCACCGCGTACCTATAATGGAAAAAGGAAAAATGGCTGGAATAATAAGTACAACCGATGTGCATAAAGCAATACTTAAATATCTAAAGAAATAAGAATGAATTTATCACAAAAAATAGGAATTCTTCTTATTATCGATGGCTGGGGTATAAGAAAAGAAAAAGAAAATAACCCTATTGCCATAGCCGATACTCCGTTTTTTGATTCTCTAAATTACATTACTCTTTCCGCAGTAGGGGCTGAAGTCGGTATGCCGCCGACTGCGAAAGGTTCAACAGCAGTAGGACATGAATTAATAAGCGGAGTAAATTATATTCATCCAATGCTACGAATTGAAGGCAATATAGATAAAGGATATTTAAAAAATAAAATTCTTGACAAGTTTTTAGAAAAAACTGTTTCCCGAAATGGCGTGCTTCATTTAATGGGACTTGTTTCAACAAATAAAGAACACTCCGATATCTCTCATCTTTACGCTATTTTAAGAGAAGCGGAATTTAAAAAAGTAAAAAAAATATGGATACATTTTTTTTCTGACGGTAGAGGCACACCGCCATTTTCAGCAGTAAGGTTTGCTGAGGATCTTCTTGAAAATGCAGCAATTATAGGCGCAAAAAATGTGGATATAAGAATTGCAACAGTTGGCGGCAGGGATATTACTATGAATCGGTCGCAAGATAGTTTTTATAAAACAGAAAAAGCATATAAAGCAATTATTAAAGGCGAAGCTGAAAGAGTGAACAATATTTTTACAGCCTTAAAAGAAGATTATGAAAAAGGAATAACAGATCAATATATAAATATGAGGACAGTTGGTGAATACAGTGGCGTTTCTGAGAATGATTCAATTTTTCATTTTAATTTCAGAAAAGATCGCGCTATAATGCTTATGAAATGTATTTTTTCTAAAGAAAGTTCACTTAATATTTTAACAATGTTTCAATATTATGAAGATATACCCTGCGAAGCTGCTTATCCGGATTTTCCGCAAAAATACTCCCTCAGCAAACTTCTTGAAGATTTTGGTTATACTCAATATCTGATAAGCGGCGATGATAAAAAGCACGCATTAACTCTGCTGTCGGGTGGAACAAGAAACAAGCCATTTGAAAACGAACATAGAATTGTTGTGCCATTACCTGATGAAATGAAGAAATATAAAAAGGACTATGAAATGAAAAAAGGAGAAGAGGGATATAAAGAAGACCCCTATGAAAAATATCCTGAGATTGAACTTTCTGAACTTACCCTTAAAATTATAGATAAATTAAATAATTGCGATGGAAAAACATTTATTATAGCCAATATCTCCAACCCTGATATGGTGGGACATACTGCAAACTTAAAATCTTCAATATTGGCGGCGGAAGTAGTAGATAAAGCAGTAAGTAAAATATATAATGCCGCAGAAAAAAAGGGCGCAAAATTATTTATAACTGCCGATCATGGAAATCTTGAAACTGTTGTAACAGAAGATGGCGCTCCTTCTTCATTTCATACCCGAAATCCTGTTCCATTTGCCGTTCCGACTGAAAAATCTCTTAAAATATCCGATGAATTTGCCACTTTAAAAGATGTAGCGCCAACTTTGCTTTATATAATGGAGCCGCGAAGAAGGGCTGATATAAATCACTACTTAAAAGGGAGGATACTTGTTGAAATCTGAAATTATAAGGAGTTGTAAATGAATACACTTTTTCTGATAGATGGCGTTCATAAGTCGGATAATTCTATATATTCTATAAAAGAACTTATGGCAAGGCATAATTTAAAAATAAAGTCATTGCTCTGGATAGGAGGCACCGAAAAGATAAAGAATCGTGAAAGTTTCAGCAATGAATTTCAAAATGCTTTCGGAATAGAAGTGGTATATGGCGATGAAAAAAAACCTGAAAAAGGAATAGCCGAAATACTATC
>CAZPHG010000083.1:2147-4648 GCA_964586585.1 uncultured bacterium
ACAGATATTAAAATTGTAGTACAGTTATCGGGAGCGCCGCAGATTGATAGAAGCCGCACAATAAAATACGCAAGTGTTGCCGTTTCTTTTGGGGCAAAATACATAGCTGGCGGTACGATTTTCAAAGAGTATTGCGTTAAAATAAAGCATAAAAAAGCATCATTAGGATTATATGCAACAGATAAGAGGGTCGGAAAAACCGCTTTTGGTTCTTATATAGGAAAATTAGCTTGCGGAATGGGCGGAATGTCCGCTGCCAGCGAAATTATGAGTTATGGAACATCGTTTAAGCCGGTAGTTATTACTCATTCCCGTGGTGGACCGCCTGATCCTCCATTAATAGAAATATACAAAAAGAATATATCAAAGTCGCCTGAAGAACTAACAGTAGAAGAATTACTGTCGTCAAGATTTAAGCCGGAATATCTCGGACGGCTTCTTGATTTCGGATTACATGGTGCATCAGATGTATTTGAAGATGCACTGATTTTATCGGTATATCTTGATAAATGGGAAGAAGAAGGAAAAGTCGTCCCCTATATTTCAGTGCTTGGTTGCCGCAGGGCAGGTGCAGGTTATTTTAATGAATTTGTGGTTTCTAATGTCCAGTTGGGGATAGAAAAAGCCAATAAATGCGATGCAAATTTTATTATACATGAAGGTAGCGGAGCGGAACATCCGCCTGCGAAAGTTGATGGTATAATATTTTTCATTCCATCGGATGTGGATTTAAAACTTCTTGAAGATTTTCCCGGTCTTGAAAAAGCGTTTCTTTTTGTGTTGGCAAATTGCCAGATTGAAACATCTACAACTGAAAAAATAAAGGAAATCAAAAAAATATTAAGAGCCCGTTGCGGCAATACACCAATTATTTTAACAAGATTTGTGCCTGAAATTGTAAGCGGCTCAGATTTAATAGAAAGAAAAAAAGTAATTTTTTTTACTACAGCGCCGGAATACATCTTAAAAAAACTTACATCGCATATTGAAAAAACTTATAAATGTAGTGTAAGTAAGGTCTATAATAATCTTGACTGTGAAGCAGAGATGAAAGCGTCAATAGATAAAATTGCTAATAAACCGCTGCCGGCGGAATGTCCGCAACCGATTGATTATATTCTTTTTGAGATTAAGGCGCAAGGGGTAGTGGGCGCAGAGTATGCTAAAAAGAAATACGGCATCCCTTATCTTTACATCAACAATATTCCGCAAGTAGTTGATGATGATTTCAACCCGCTGAAAGATAATACTTCTCTTGATAGGCAAGTAATCAAAAGTATGAATAGCGCATCAGAGATTTTTTCTAAGAATAATTTCTTGTAGTTCTTTTATATGATTTTTTGCTGATTTTCTACGGCGCTCCCTGTTGGTCATCTGATAGATATACTCCCATAATGTTAACGATTTTCTGTAGAATTTATTAGTTTTGTAAATTTGGGCAAGTACAACTTTTATTTCTTCTGGGATATTTTCTCTTAATGCAATATTTTCAAGAAATGGGAGTGCTTCTTCAAATTTTTCATTGTGCAAAAAAACAAGTATTATTTTAAGTTGATATAATTTCCATTTTACTTCTTTAAGATATGGACCACTTCCTACAATTAAGATATGTCGTTCGTCAGGTTCGGTTATATCTAAAATTTGAAATCTTTCTATTAAATTTTCTATTGAAGCGATTCCTTCAGAGAGAAACTGCAGTGCTTCGTCATACCTTTTCAGATTCCAGCCAAGCACAGTAGCACCCATAAGATAAGCATGTATAAAAAGAGGGTCAATTCGGACTGTCTGCTCAACATAACTTAAAAATTTAGGGAATTCTATTTTAGGTTGTCCATAATATTGAAGAAATTGTATCCAGGTAATATTTGCCGCCAACCGTCTCATTCCAAGCATTGATGCCCAAAACGATATCGGTGTAGAAAGTGGAAATTTTTTCGAAAAAATAGGCGGATACGGCACATCAGCAGGCATTTTTGAATAGAATAATGAAGTTAGTCCGATAAATAAAAAAAGTAATGCTATTTTCACAACTCTTTTTTTTGAAATATTAAAATTGCTAAAGTTAATACTGTTGCCGAATATAAAACAGCATAGCCGCCTGCCCAGAAAAATTCCATAGTAAAGGCGTCTTTTAAGTGAAAAATATCTTTGTAATTTAATTTACTGAAATTGGGGATGATGTAATAAATCACCTGTAATGGAAATGTAAATACTATACCTGCTTCAAGTAAAAGGTGATTTAAATATTTAAGTTCTTCGGCAAAGTGTCCGAGTCCCCATAAAAAAAATATGCTTATAAAAGAAGAAGCGGAAGAAGTGGAAATAAGTGAAAGTAATATTGAAAAAGAGATAACTATCAATATTTTTAAAAATGTAAATAAAGCTATGCCTAAAATAGAAATATTAAAAGTCCATCCCTTAAAAAGAAGCATAAGAATAAGAGCCGCTGTCATTATTAAAATATATGCTGCTGAAATGGAAGCTACACCGAAAAATCTGCC
>CAZPHG010000084.1:0-4637 GCA_964586585.1 uncultured bacterium
TTACACCTTTGGCACCCGATAACTTTAAAATTTATTTTCCAAAGAAGGGTATTTAATCTGGGAAGGAACAATTAAGATTATGAGAAGGGGTATCTTAATAATTCTTACAATATTTTTTGTCAATGGGTTTGTTCCTGTCCCCATTAGGAGTGTTTGCTAATTATAATGATTAAAATAATTTTTTTATTGATAAAGATGGACGATTTACTACTACAATAATTCTTCCGCCAGCACAAAACAATATTACCGTTATTACTTCTGGGGCAGAAGTGCTGATCTTGAGCAAATATGTAAGAACCGATAAGGGCACATGGTTACCTGTCAGATAAAAAACAATAAATTTGAATTATATTTAATTTTTTGCTATTCTTAATTTGTTATGCTAAATAACTTAATTACCTCTGAATATTTTTTCAATGAAAATACGGCTATTTTCAAAGAACTTTTTTAGGAGCTGAGTTTGTTTAGGATGCGTGTTATAAAAAGGAAATTTCTATATATTAAATTATGAATAAAACAAAATCACTTGTTGGAATAATTATGGGTAGTGATTCGGATTTGCCGGTTATGAAAGAAGCGGCTGAAATACTTAAAAAATTTGGAATAAAATATGATATCACAATAGTTTCTGCCCATAGAACTCCTAAAAGAATGTATGATTACGCAAAAGACGCAGAAAAAAAAGGATTAAAAATAATAATTGCCGGCGCAGGAGGTGCGGCGCATCTTCCCGGTATGGTGGCTTCAATTACGAATCTTACCGTGCTTGGGGTGCCGATAAAGACATCAAATTTAGATGGACTTGATTCGCTTCTTTCTGTGGTTCAAATGCCTGCCGGCGTACCTGTAGCAACTGTTGCTATAAACGGAGCAAAAAATGCAGGACTATTAGCTGCTCGGATTTTAGCGATTAAATATCCCCAAATAAGAAAGAAAGTAAAAATTTTCAAAGAAAAAATGAAGAAAGAAGTAGCGTTGAAAGTTGAAGAGTTAGGAGTTAAGAGTTGGGAGTTGTAGTTACCCCTGTCTGCGTGCAACACACAGGCAGGCAATTTATTGGGCAGTAATAACAAATGTCAAAGATTTTGATTGTAAGATTTTGACAATACCGATGGTAGAGATGGAAGAAAAAATTTTTAGAGAAACAAAGGCAATAAAAAAGGGGCATTTCTTATTGGCAAGCGCTCTTCATTCTGAATTTTATTTTCAGGCGCAGTGTCTTCTTCAGTATCCCGATATTGCAAGCAAAGCAGGTAGCGAGATTGCCGATATGTGGAAAAACAACGATGTTGATGTAGTTGTTTCGCTTGCCATCGGTGGAATTGTTTTAGGTCAGGAAGTTGCCCGCTTTTTAGGAGTGCGTCATATTTTCTTAGAAAGAAAAAATCGCAATTTTTCGCTTGAAAGAGGATTTAATCTTACCGATGGTGAAAATGTACTTTTGGTTGAAGATGTAATTACTACCGGCGGCAGTTTAAAAGAAGCAATAGAAGTTTTAAAAAAATATTCTGTAAATATAATTGGAATAACATCTCTTGTGTTGAGAGGAACTCTTGATTTTATGTATCCACTAAAAACCATCTTAAAAATTAACTGGGATAAGTATTCTCCTGATGATTGTCCGCTATGTCAAAAGGATATTCCGCTATATGCGCCGGGAACAAAACAAAGCAGCAAATTAGATGCCAAAAAAAATATTAATCATAGATGATGAAAAAGATATTATAGAACTTCTCCGATATAATCTCAACAAAGAAGGCTATAAAGTTATATCTGCTTCTGACGGAGAAAGCGGACTGAAATTAGCAAAAAAAGAAACACCTGACGGCATTATTTTAGATTTAATGCTTCCGGGTATAGACGGACTTGAAGTCTGCCGCGCTATTAAAAATGACGACCGCATTTCAAATATCCCTATTATTATGCTCACCGCCAAAGGGGAAGAAACTGATATTATTGTTGGACTTGAATTAGGTGCGGATGACTATATAACAAAACCGTTTAGTATTCGACAACTACTGGCGAGATTAAAAGCAGTAATACGAAGGGCGCATCATATAAGTAAATCTACTGATATAATAAAAATAGGAAATTTGCTCATAGATGCTGCTAAATTTGAAGTTTCTTTGAATGGCAAACAGCTAAAACTCACTTCCACTGAACTTTATCTTTTAAAATATCTTGCTGAAAATCCCGGACGTGTTTTTTCCAGAGACCAACTGCTTGACAAGATTTGGGGAGAAAACTCCTTTATAATTGACAGAGCCGTGGATGTTCATATAAGGCGATTGAGAAAAAAATTAGGAAAAGTATCAGAATTAATAACTACTGTCAGAGGTGTTGGATATAAATTTAAAAGTTAAAAAATACAGTATAACGGTAAGTTATCTTAGGGATTAAAATGCTATTATATTGGATTATACTCATAATTACTTCATTAATATCTTTCGTTTTTGGAATATGGATAACTAAAAAGACACAACAGCCAAATAGTGAAATGACAGATTTGGCGAAAAATATGCCGGAAAACTTAAAGAAAAATGATGACCGAAATCGTATACGAGCAATACTTTCCAGTATGATTGAAGGCATAATTGCTATTGATAAAAGCGAAAAAATAATACTGTTTAATTCCGCTATTAAAAGAATGCTTAACATAGAAGAAAATATAGTTCTTGGAAAATTATTTTGGGAAGTGGTCAGGAACAATGAAATTCACGCTATTCTAAAAGAAGCAATTAATAAAAAAACTCTTCAGAAAAAAGAACTCACTCTTTATTATCCTACTGAAAAAATATTTCAAATTCATGCGTTGCCAATTAAAGATAAAGATAATATATCCGGAGCAGTTGCTGTTTTACATGATATTACGGAACTTAAAAAATTAGAAAAAATGCGTATAGATTTTGTAGCCAATGTCTCCCATGAACTCCGAACTCCACTCACTTCAATTAAAGGGTCTATTGAAACATTAATGAATGGTGCTATTGATGATAAATTAAATAATCGCAGATTTTTAAATATTATTGAAAAACATACTCAACGACTCAACCATCTGATAAACGACATAATTGAATTATCCTGCATAGAATCAGGGGATATTAAACTGAACTTTCAGCCGCTCAATATTAAAGAAATAATAGATATGGTAATTTTAAATTTTCAGGAAGCAATGACAAAAAAGAATCTCACCGTAACTATAAATTTACCTAATGCTATGCCTTTGATAAAAGCTGATGCGAAAAAAATAGAACAGGTATTTGATAATCTTATAGATAACGCTATAAAACACACAGACCAGGGAGGAAGTATCTCGGTTAATGCAGATTTGAAAGATGAAATCATCAGTATTGCTTTATCCGATACGGGCGAAGGCATCTCCGAACAGGATATTCCAAGAATATTTGAACGATTCTATCGGATAGATAGTGCCCGCTCAAGAAAGGAAGGTGGCACGGGTCTGGGGTTAAGCATCATTAAACACATAGTACTCTCTCACGGCGGAACAGTATCCGTAAAGAGCGAATTAAATAAAGGTTCAACTTTTTTTATAACACTTCCCTTTTCGCATTCATAGCGCACTATAAATCAACCTTTTCGTGTCATAAAACCTTAATATTATTGTAATAATTGTGTAACATTTTTTAAGTATAAAAGGATAACGAAGTAAGGAGTTATGAGTTAGGGAATTGAGAGTTGAGGGTGTAGCCGCCGATTTTAATCGGCGTTTTATTGGCGCAGAGGATGAGCGTTAAGAAAAACAATCCATACGCGGTTGTTTTTTAGCGAAGAGTTCTTGAAAATCTGCGATTACAGCGGAGCATTCTTAGAAAACGGAAAGGATATAGGTTTATAAATGAACAAAAAAGAAATTATAATCGCAGGGTTGAGAAAACAATTAAGTTTACTTGATAATGTCTGTATTAGTACAGAAAAAATGAAAATAGAAATAGGTGAACTCATTGTAGAATTAGAAGATGAAAGTAAATTAGGAGAGCCGGTGGATTATGATTATGGTTCGGGAAAACTTAAATCCGCCAAAAAAAATCTGCTGAAAGAAATAAAAAACAATATCAAAATTTTAAAAAAGATTATTGATTCTATTGAAAAAAATCAAAAAAATTTTAGTAGTAAAAAAGATTCTAATATGGTGAAATTTGAAGAAGAATAAAAGAAAGAGAGGGTTGAGAGTTGTAGTTGCCCGATTTATCGGGCAAAAAGGAAAGGTTGCGAAGCGTTAAGAAAAACAATCCTGCGTAGCGTTAAGAAAAACGACACACAAGCGTCGTTTTTTAGTGAAGCTCTTACGCGATTGTTTTTTAGCGGAGCATTCTTATTCATTGAACCCGAAAAGGAGGTGATGCTTATGTTCTAAAAAGAGACAGGATGTTAAAAGGATAGAGGATAGTAAGTGAATATAATAAAAAAAGGAGTATCAAATGTATAAAAAGTTAACAAAGTTATTATTGCTGATGGCAGTTTTTACTTTATCTTCTAAAGCAAGAACAGAGGCAACAGAAGATATGGAAATAGGCGCACGCATTCAGATTCAATATCACAGTGAAAAAGAGTCTGACTATGATGCCACCGATGACATATTATTTCGCAGGCTTAACGTTTCTGTTGAAAGCGCCATA
>CAZPHG010000085.1:0-4636 GCA_964586585.1 uncultured bacterium
AAACTTCCGGAATTTCTTTTCCATTTTTAAGGCAATCAATTAAAAATTCAATGTCATGTTTGTTTCTTTTAGGTTTCATAATAATTTGCGTTCCTTAAAGCTTAAAAAGTTATTGCTGGTAACAATAATATGGTCAACCACTGCTATTTCCAAAATTTTGCCTGCTTCAACTAATCTATTTGTTATCACCAAATCGCATTCTGATGGTTCGGGGTTGCCTGACGGATGATTATGAGCGATGATTACTTGGGCGGCAGAGGCCTGAATTACTTCTTTAAATACTTCTCTGGGATGTACTAAATTTGTGTCTAATGTGCCGATTGAAACATTGTTCATCTTTACTAAATTATTTCTTGAATCAAGGGCAAAAATATAAAAATGTTCTTTTTTTTCTCTGCCAATTTTTTCTTGAAGAAAAGCTGCCACAACCTGTGGAGAATTGAAATTAATCTTTTTGGGCAGTTTCTCTTTGGCATATTGTGTAGGAAGCTCCTGAAAAAGTTTCAAACCAAAAATATTATGCGGACCCAATCCCTTGATTTGTTGAAGTTCTTCTGGTGTAGCTTCCAGCGCACCCAGAAGTCCGCCAAATTTTTTTATCACCTTTCTTGCCATGAATTTACAATCCTTGCGAGGAGTTCCTAAAGTTAAAAGAAGCTCCACTATCTCATAATCTAAAAAGCCGGCCAAACCACCCTGCAAGAATCTTTCACGCAATCTTTTTCTATGTCCCCTAATTTTTCCCATAGTTATTTTTTCATACAATTTCAACATAAAAAGCCATTATTTTTTAATTTTCTTTATTGCTACGATTACTACCGCCAATAAAACAAATCCTAAAATTATAAAAATATATCTCTTTTCCGGATCAACTTTAAGTTCTATGCTTTTTATCTGCCTTAAATTTCCTACCCTGACATCATAATAGAGTTTCATGTTTTCAAGCGAAAGAAACATACTTCCCGGCACACCTGAAATTTTTTCAAAAACACCTCTATCCTTATTCGGAATAATCCATATTTCAGGATTAGAATTAAATTTATCAATTTTTTTGCCGTATCCGAAAAGTATAATCTTTCTTTCCGCTTCAATTTTTGTTAGAAATTCTTCTTCACCGTATAGATGAATGCCGCGCGGGGACATCATTATGTTAAGCGATTCTACTTTTTTATCCAATGCTCCATCAAAAGAATAAATTTCTTTTTTGTTTTCATCCCACCATAAAAGCCGTTCTCCTCTTACTCCCATTAAGAAAATTCTATTTTCAAAATCTCTTTTCAAAAGCCATGTTTGTTTTGTAATATTGTATTCATAAATACTCCAGCGCCCTTTTTCAAAAGTTAAACTGTAAATACTTTTTCTATCTTGCGATATAGCCATATCATAAAATTTTCCTGGCGCCTTCTCTATCAATTTAATTACAGGTCTTCTGATGGAAGTTAGCGCCAAAAACCTTTTGCCATCAACATCTCTTTCCACATAACAAAAAATAGTGTCTTCGTCTATCCAGCGGACATTAGAGGCAGTAAAATCTTTTAATGTGCTAACATAAAGCCAGTCCGCTTCACTTAAATGTAAAAGTTTTCCATCCTTGCGGATAAGAAAATTATCGCCTTTCTTTCCTAACAAATTAAAAGAATTTTCACTTCTAAATACCAATGCTCCGTTTGATTTTAGATTTAAATAGCCATCTTCCCAGATAAGATATACAAGTTTCCCGCCATCAAAAATCGGATGGAATTTTTCGGAGTTTGATATATTTATATCAAGAAATTCTTCTACTTCATTCACGCTAAGTCCCGATGCTTTTTCACCGCTTAATTTCCGCCTGATTTCTGACGGATATATTTTAAGATTTATTTTTTTATTTGAAGCGGAAAGCAGGTTGAATATATGGTATGCCTCTTCAGCCTGATTTATTGCCCGTATATTTTCACTTAAAGGCGTTCCATAATTATCAATCAATTCTAATGTAACATTATCATTTTGCCATTTATGCGTTATATTTACTGTGGTATAACCATTAGCAACAACACAAAACAGTATTATTAAAGTTAAAATATTTATTATTTTTTTCATTGTTCTAAGGGGTTGTAAACCCCTAAACCTCTAAATTTTTTTGAAGTTTCGCTATTTCTTCTTCCTGCTCTTTTAATCTCTCTTTAGCCATTTTTATAATTTGAGCGGGCGCTTTTTCTATAAAATCCCTATTTCTTAATCTTTTTTCTGCGCTTGCCATATATACTCTCAACAAATCTATCCGCTTATTAATTCTTGCCTTCTCCTCATTTTTCATTTCATCCGAAATTGAAACGAAAATAGAAATATTTTCAATATGCTCGCCAGTCCGATGACTGCTTGTGAGAACAGCAACTGCGTCGGTCTGCTTTTTTATAATATCCCTTCCTATACGAATTTCGCTTACTCCGGCAAGTTTTTTAATATAATCTGCATACTCTTCAATTAATTTTTTCTTATTATCCGATACTTTAATAGCAATTTCAAGTTTTAAAGAGGGATGAATCTTATGCTCACCTCTGATATTTCTTATTTTTGTTATAATCTCCATTAATAAATCCATATTTTGACTATCTTCTTGTAGTAAATATTCCGTTTTAATGGCAAAACTATTATAATTTAAAGGGTCATCTGACGGTAATTCTAACTTTTCAGAAATACTATTCCAGAGTTGCGTTGTAATAAAAGGCATTATAGGATGCGCTAAATTAAGTATCCTTATTAAAACAAATATTAAAATATTTTCTACTTCACTTTTTGCGGAATGTCCGCTGCTGGCGGAGTTGTTTGAATATAATCTTAATTTCGCTATTTCAAGATACCAATCGCAAAAATAATTCCATGTAAATTTATATATTAATCTCGCTGCTTTTGCAGTATTAAATTCAGTATATGCCTCTTCTATCATCTCGGTAAATTTTTGTAATTCACCAAGAATCCACTTATCGGCAAGTTCGGCGTCTTTCAATACCGGGGTTTCTAATTTTTTTATAGTAATAGCGGTATCTCTGCCAACGAAAAGTCCGCTGCCGTTTTTAAGAATAAGACGCGCAGCATTATAAAGTTTATTACAAAAATTTCTCGCTTCTATAAAATCATTTTCCGTTACCTGCAAATCCCTGCCTGGCACAGAAGATTTCGCCAGCGCAAATCTTAAAGCGTCAACACTGTAACTTTCTACTATTTTCAAGGGGTCAATTACATTATTTTTAGATTTACTCATCTTATTGCCGTGACTATCTCTTATTATCCCATGAATATTAACTTTTTCAAAAGGAATTTTTCCTGTCATTTCAATTCCGAGCATTACCATTCTTGCAACCCAAAGATACAGTATCTCATGTCCGGTTACAAGCACTTTTGTCGGATAATAATACTTTAATTCCTCTGTATTATCCGGCCAGTTCAAGGTGGAAAAAGGCCATAATGCCGATGAAAACCAGGTATCTAAAACATCCTTATCCTGAATCATATTTTCCTTTTGACATGTCGGACATTTTCTTGGTTTTTCATACAAAGCAACCGGTGGACAATCACTATTTTCACAATAATAAACAGGAATTCTATGCCCCCACCAAATTTGTCTGGAAATACACCAATCGTGAATATTTTCCAGCCAGTGTATATAAGGTTTCTCCCATTTGGGCGGAATAAAAGAAATCTTTTTATTTTTTGAAGCCCTTATTGCTTTTCTTGCAAGTCCTTTCATTTTAACAAACCACTGTTTTGAAATAAGCGGTTCAATTACTGTCTCGCATCTATAACATTTTCCTATTGAATGAAAATAACCTTCAATTTTTTCAATTAAATTAAGTTCTTTTAATTTTTCAACAAGTTCTTTTCTGCATTTAAATCTCTCATAACCGCTAAAGAGACCTGCATTTTCCGTCATTAAACCTTTTCCATCAATTACTTTTATTTTTTCAAGATTATGGCGAACACCTATTTCAAAATCATTCGGGTCATGCGCCGGTGTGACTTTTACAATCCCCGTTCCAAATTCAGGGTCAACAAAATCATCTGCTATTATTTTAATCTCCCTTCCAATCACAGGAAGAACTACCTCTTTACCTATTAATTCAATATATCTTTTATCTTTCGGATTAACCGCCACAGCGGTATCTCCTAGCATTGTTTCAGGTCGGGTGGTAGCTACTGTAATAAATTTTGACGAGTTTTTTTTCAGCGGATATTTTATATACCACAGATGTGTTGTTTTTTCTTCATGCTCAACTTCTATATCCGATAAAGCAGTGCCGCATCTTACACACCAGTTTATCATATATTCACCGCGATAGATAAGTCCTTTGTTATAGAGTTTTATAAATGCTTCGGTAACTGCGCGGCTACACTCATCATCCATAGTAAATCTTAATCTGTCCCAATCACATCCGCAACCTAAACTTTTTAACTGACTTATAATAGTATCGCCACATTTTTCTTTCCACCGCCACATTTTTTCGATAAATTCAGTTCTGCCTAACTCATCTCTTGTTTTGCCTTCCTTATGTAAGATTTTTTCTACAACACTTTGAGTAGCAATTCCGCCGTGGTCGGTACCGGGCAGCCAGAGAGTATTATATCCGATTATTTTATGAAATCTTATAATTATATCTTG
>CAZPHG010000086.1:0-4632 GCA_964586585.1 uncultured bacterium
ATGAAGGTGAGATATAGATTATACCACCAACCGCTAAAAAAGAAAGTTGAAACCATGCTGTCCAAAGTAAACCCGGACTTATACCTAAAAGGACAAGTGCCGCAAGACATAATCCGTTAAAAACATTTCCTCTTCCGCCAAGTATATCGCCGGCAACTACCATAATAAGCATAATTGCCGCGCGCACTGACGAAGGACGCGCTCCCGATAGCAAGACATAAAAGACCATAAAAATTAATGCAATTATAAGAGCTGCTTGTTTTTTTAATCTTAGTGCTGTCAAAAAATAATAAAAAGCAAATAAAATCAGACCTACATGAAGACCCGATACTGCAAGAATATGCATAACGCCTGCGGCGCGAAAATGTCTGATAGTTTCATCCTCCACCATACCCGGAGTTCCTAAAATCATACCGGAAAGTATTCCTCCTTCTTTTTGCGGAAGATGAGTAAAAATTTTTTCCAATACATATTTTCTTGTGTTTCCTATAAGTTTTGATAAAAAATTTTTTCGGACAATTTTAATTGTTTCAATATCACCCTGAGAAAAAATTCCTTGATTGGCAAGATGCATGCTAAAATTAAACTGCCCGCGGTTTAATGGTTGTGATGGTTTAGAAAATTTACCGTTAATTATAACTTCCGCACCGGGTGGAATGTCCGCTGCCTGTGGAATATCTCCTCTCCGGCGAATAATAACTTTGCCGGTGCGAGCAATCCACTCATCCTGTATTTTAATTTTGCTGACTTTTATTATTGTGCGGCGGGTAGGAAGCAAAACTGTTCCTCTAATACTGCCTTCAAAAGGTAATATCTGATAAATATCATCAACCGAAGGATTGCTTTTGTAAATATAGTTTGCCGAAGAAAAAAAGATTAGCGAAAGCAGAAATATGAAGAACGACAAAGTTGATTTTTTTAGAATAAGAACAGTAAGGGAGAGAAAAAATAAAATAGTTCCAGCAGTAATGAAAATATAATAACCGACATCGTTAAAATATAATCCTGTTATAATACCGCTTACAACCCCGACAAGCGGTAAAAAAAGCGGAACAGGATTACCCCTGATTTGCAGAGATTTCACCTTGCTTTTTCAATCTCAATAGGTGGATTAATAAAAGTTTCCTCCGACTCTGTTGCGATACCTAATCTTTCAAAAAACTTTTTTTTGCCGGCAGAATGTTCGCTGCTGGTATAATTATTTTCTCACCATCATAAATCCGACGGGCAAAATTAATATCGGATATATCTGCCTGCGGAGTTAAACCGCCGGCTTTTTCTATCAATTCGCCTAATCTCATATAAGATTTTATTATATAAAGTCCTGGCGATTGCACTTCACCTGAAATATGAATCGCAATATTTCTTTTGATTTTAATTTCAGGCTCGGATTTTTCAAAAAATTTATTTAGCCAATCGAAAGGTAGTTTATTTTCTCTATAAAGCCATATTGAAAAACCTGCAATTCCGAAAAAAAACAGAAACCCAATAATTTTTAATATAGAAGCCCGCTTGAAAGAAGAAGAATTTAATTGTTTGTTTTTTTTCATAATGCGGTAACCTCGTTTTTTATTCATAAAAAAACCTTCCCGTCGCCACAGCCATGCCCACATACGACGGTATTCTAAAAATGGCTTTTCTTTTTTTATTCGTTTCATTAGTTTTACCAAATCCCTGTTTTGCTTATTTTTATTTTTCTTGCACTCTTTATCTTTTCTTTTGCTTAAATTATACCTTTTTATCGTCAGAAAATCAACTAAAATTTCTTTTTTCAGTAAGCCCTAAATAACATGTATATCCGACCCACAACAACCGCAAAAATAAATTTTGAACTCTGTTTTATCTCATTTTTAAAAATACACTCCTATTGTCATTCTGTGAGCAAACCCGAGATCCTGGTGCGGAAAAAATGCGTAATCAAACGACCAGTTTTTATAAGGCAGCCCGAATCCTATTGTTATATCAGGGTTTGTTATATACATAAAACCACCTCTTAATTTAAATCCTTTTATGTCCATCTGAATGCCGCACTTCCAGGCAAAAGGTATCTGCTGACTGCTAAATGCTTCCCATGTAAGTATAAACCTTCCCATTTTATGCCCACCGCCTAAAACATATTTAAGTGGAAGATCACTTTGGACATTATCAACCTTAAGCCCGCTGCCTAAATTTCTTATAACAAAACCAAACGAATCACCTCTGAAACCTCTGAAATGCCAACCAATATCAAACGCAATAGTAGAATCTTTTTTGTCTTTGCCAATTTTTGTTTCGGCAAGATTGTAATTTTCTGAAACTATTTTTATTGCAATTCCGGCGCTGTGTCTTTTAGTTAACGGAAAACCAAGTCCAAAAGAATATTGAGCAAATCTTATATCAAATGATTTTGCATCCAATCCATAGCGTGATCTATATGTATCTTCTGCTGAAAAAAATTTTAAATCTAAACCAAAGCCGAACCTTCCTAACTTCTGCCCGAAAGTGAGCGAACTTAATCTCGTATCGAGAAAATAAAGCATATGAGAAAACTGTAATTCAGTTCCATAAAGTTGTGTTAATCCAGCAGGATTATAAAGAACTGCATTTAAGTCATCTGCCAATCCTGCATGAGCGTTGCCCATTGCAGAAATTTTTGCTGATGAATGTAAATTTAAAATCTGCGCCCCCGCCGTGCCATAACCAGCCGCTCCGACGGAAGAAACAACAGTCAACAATAAAATAAGTGGAATTATATTTTTCATCTTATCAGTGTAATTTTACCTTTTTTACTGCCTGTGGTTGTGTCAAGATAGAAAAAATATAACCCCGTAGCGCATATCTCGCCTTTATTATTTCTTCCATCCCATGTGGCAAAGCCACCAAATGCTGCTGTTTCTCTAACTAACTGACCAGTAAGAGAATAAATTCTTAATTTTCTTGCTGCTCCATCATATCCAGTGGGAAGTACAATATAAGCACTTTCCAGATCAGGATTAAACGGGTTAGGATAAACAATTGTTTTTTTATCATCCACCGCTATCGTCTTTGAAGCCAATGTTTTTTTAACATTTATCCTTCCGTAACCCATATACTTATCCCATCTTGGATGTGTGATATTGTTTATGTCATCACAATTTGCTATAATTATATTTTTCACCTGCCGTGGCATCCAAATTGGATTTTTTCCTGACTGCTCCCAGTAAGAGATTATAAGAGCAGCAAGCCCTGAAACAAAAGACGCTGCCATTGAAGTTCCAGACATATAAGCATAGCCATTTATTATAGTGGAATATATATCTACACCCGGCGCTACAACATCTAATTTTGCTCCGTAATTTGAAAACCTTGCTCTAAAATCATCTCTATCCGTAGCGCCTACTGCAATTACATTTTCGTATGCCGCAGGATAGAAAATCTCCGGATTGCCGGAATTGCCTACCGCTGCAACAAGAACAACACCTTTATTATAAGCATAATTTACAGCATCTCTTTCTGCCTGCGACCCCGAATAACCACCAAAACTCATATTTATCACATTAGCGCCTCTGTCTGCCGCATAAATAATTCCATTGATAATATTTAAAGAGTATCCTCTTCCATCAGCACCTAACACCTTAACTGCCATTAAGTCAATATTCCAGCCGACACCAACTACCGTGGAGCCAGAAATAGAATTAGCTCCAATAATACCTGCGACATGTGTACCGTGTCCATAATCATCACTGGGGTCGTTATCATGATTAACAAAATCCCAGCCGTGCGTATCAAATTGAACATTGTAAGTTGTTCCATCGGTTGATATGTATGTCTTATAAAAAGATGTACCCAGATTATTCCAGATATTCCCGACAAATTCGTTGTGGTTCAGATCTATTCCTGTATCTAAAACCGCCACCACTACCGCTGTTCCTGTTGCTATAGCCCATCCGCCCGGTGCATCAATCTTTGCCAGCCCCCACTGACGGTTTTCTAATTCGTTTAAAGTTGAATATATATCCGGAAGTCTATAAGAAAAAGCGCGTCTTATAAATATCGGTTCAGCATACAGCACATCATCTCTTAAAGAGAACTTATCTACCATTTCACTTACTGTTTTATCAGCAGGCACATTGACTTTATCAATTCCTATTCTATCAATCCCACCAACTCGTTTTGCACCGATACTTTTAAAAGCAGCGCTCCTTACGGAATCAGAAACATATTCTTTAAATCTAACTAAAATTGAACCGCTTAAAACCTCAACATTTTTTCCCGAACGAGTCCAATAAATTTCTGTTTCAGCGTAGGCGAGGTTTAACCCTCGGCTACTTATGATGAAAACTAAAATAAAAATTATCTTAAACAATTTTCTAAAATCTCCAATTAGTAGAAACCAAAAGTTTTGCAATTCTTTCATCAACCATTTCTTCAGTAGTAAAAAACACATTATCTCCGAAAAAATTCCTTCTGCCGTAAAAGCCTGCAATATCTAAATAAATAGAATCGGTAATAGGAAAGCCAATCCCGGCTGTAAACATTGCTGTATCAGAAGCGGTTCTTGAGTAATGCGGCAGATGTGTAAACCCATACCTTATAACTGTTGTTGCGGTGAGGTAATGTTGAGATATTGTCAAATGTTGTGTATCAGAGAAAGTCAAGCGGCCTCCTTTAATA
>CAZPHG010000087.1:0-4611 GCA_964586585.1 uncultured bacterium
CGTTAAAGATAGGTTTTTTTATTGTCTCGGTGTTTGGTGAGCTATCTTACTATTTTATGGAAAAAAGAAGAAAAATAACTATTTCAAATCTTTCTTATGCTTTTCCTGAAAAAAACAGCAAATGGTGTCATTCCACTGCTAAAAAAGTGTTTAAAAATTTTGGCAGAAATTTTATTGAATTTATAAAATTTTCTTCCGGTAATTTCTTTGACCGCGTGGATACAGAGGGAATGGAAAAACTTGAAGACGGTTCAATACTTATGACAGGTCACATCGGCAACTGGGAAATCACCGGACTTGCTGTTACTTCAAACGCAAAAATATTATACGCTGTTGTTAGAAGGATTCATAATGAAGGTGTTGATAAAATTGTAAATGAATTAAGAGCATCTTTTGGAGGCGGCGCCATACTTTCACGCGGCAGTTTAAGAGAAATAGTAAAAAAAATTAAAAAAAAACAAAATATCTGCATACTTATAGATCAGCGGATTAAAAACGGGCTACCTGTTTTGTTTTTCAACAGGCCTGTTTGGTGTACTCATATAATTTCAATTCTCGCAAGGAAAACAGGTGTTAAAATTATACCCGCCTACAGTTACCATAAAAATAATAAATTAAAGATTGTTTATGAAGATATGCTAAAAATGGATGTTGGGACCGTTCCTCTAAAAGCGGATTTTATCAACACTCAAAGACAGATGAAATGGCTCGAAAGTAAAATTAAAAAGAAACCTGATGAATGGTTCTGGCTCCATAATTTTTGGAAAGATAAGTGGCGGGCTGTTTTTCTTGACAGAGACGGCACTATCAATGAAGACCACGGTTATATTGCTAAAAAAGAAAATCTTAAATTTATTGCCGGCGCCTTTGATGCTTTGCGGACTCTGCGCGCTGCGGGTTATTTGCTTGTTGTAGTAACAAATCAGTCGGGTATAGCGCGCGGTTACTATTCAAACAGAGATTATGAAAAAGTAAATGAGTATTTTATTGAAACTCTTGAAAAAGAAGGTGTTATAATTGACAGAGTATACTATTGCCGGCATCATCCTGATGATAATTGCTCCTGCAGGAAACCGAATACTACTATGGTTTCGCGTGCTCAAAAAGAACTAAATATTGATTTGAAAAAAAGTTTTGTTATAGGTGATAAAACCTCTGATATCGGATTGGGAAATAATTTAAATATGAAAACTATACTTGTTCTTACAGGGGAAGGGGAAAAACATAAAAATCTCGCCGAATGTAAACCCGATTATGTTTCTAAAGATTTATCTGCTGCTGCTGATATAATTTTAAGATGAAATATTTCTTATTTATTTTATGGCCGTTATCAATGGTGTATCGGTTAGGGGTTTATATTCATAAAAACATTATTTCGCCAGATAATGTGGATGTACCGGTAATAAGTGTAGGAAATATTACTTCCGGCGGAACGGGCAAAACACCGCTAACATTAAAAATTGTTGATTTATTGGATAAATCTTTAAAAATAGCAGTTCTTTTAAGGGGCTATGGCAGGAAAACAAAAGGAGTAAAAATCGTTTCTGTCAAAGAGGATTTTCATCTAACAGATTTTAAAAAGTTTGGAGACGAAGCGGTTTTGATTAAAATGGAAAAACCTGCTATAATAGTAATTGTGGGTGAAAATAGAGCAGCAGCAGCAGATGCTGCGATTAGAGAAGGCGCTGATATTATAATTCTTGATGATGGTTTTCAGAGTTGGGAGTTACAACGGGATATTGATATTATAGTTATTGACTGCACTTTGCCGTTTGGAGGTGGACAACTGCTTCCAGTAGGAACGCTTAGAGAACCATTGACGGCAAATAATCGTGCCGATTGTATTGTTTTAAATCGTAGCAATATGGTTGATGAAACTGTTATAAAAAAGATTACCGATAAAATAAAAAAAATAAATTCCAATGCTTTGTTTTTTTACTCACAGGAAAAAATAAATTGTTTTAGAGAATTATCAGGAAATCGAAAAATTCAGTCTCAATCCCTTAAAGGGAAAAAAGCAATTTGTTTTTCCGGAATAGGCAATCCGAAAGGATTTTATTATCTTTTAAAAGATGCCGGTATTAAAATAGTAAAAGAAATTTCAAAGAAAGACCATTATTTATGGACGGAAAAAGAAATTAATAAAATAGTAAAATACGCAATTTCAAATAATCTTGAAATAATTACTACACAAAAAGATGCTGTTCGTCTACCGAAAAAGATAACAGTTAACGGTTGGGAATTAATATTGGGTATAAATATAAAAGAAAAAGAAAAATTTAAGAAGATTATTAATGAAATTAAAATTTAAAATAGCTATAATTGCGATAGTTGCCCTGACTTTATACGGAGCGTCAGTGGGATATGTTAAAGATGAGACAACTCCTAATAAACCTTGGGGTGAATATGAAAAATTAACTTTTGCAATAAAATGGGGAATAATTACTTGCGGAATTGCTACTTTAGAAGTGAGGGATAAAATTTTACTCGGCGGCAGAGAAACATATCATATAGTATCGCAAGTTAGAAGTGCTGCTTTTATAGATCCTTTTTTTAAAGTCAGAAATAAAGTGCAGTCCTTTATTGATGCTGAAAATCTTGTTACCGTCCGATTTGAGCGGAAAATACGAGAAGGAAGATACAGAAGGGATGCGACTATAATATATGACCATGAAAATCTTGTAGCTTATGAAAACGGATATAAATTTGAAATCACAGAAAATATACAGGATATTCTATCGGCTCTTTATTATTTAAGAACAAAACCTCTTGAAGTAGGTAAAAGATTTACATTTGATGTAGGTACAGGTAAAAAACTTTGGCCGTTAGAAGTAAATGTTATTAAACGGGAAAAAATATCTACTCCGCTTGGAAAATTTAATACATTGCTTGTTATTCCTAAAGTCAGAGAAGAAGGACTATTTAGGGCAAAGGGCGATCTGAAAATATGGCTGACCGATGACGAAATGAAAATTCCGGTTTTAATGAGGAGCAGAATAATATTAGGTACTATTTCTGCTGTGCTTATAGAAAAAAGATTAGCAAAATGATGATTATCAATAAAAAGCATTTTATAGATACAGTCAATAAATTTAAAGAACAAAGAGTTCTTGTATTAGGCGATCTGATTTTAGATAAATTTATTGTAGGTACTGTCTCACGCATATCGCCAGAAGCACCTGTTCCCGTTGTTTCTGTAACCGATGAAAAATATACTCCGGGCGCAGCCGGGAATGTTGCCGCAAATCTTTTAAAATTAGGAGCGAAGGTATCTATTGTAAGTGTAGTCGGAAATGATTTTTACGGGTCAAAACTTATAGAAATATTAAAAGAAAAAGGAGCAGATGTATCTGATATCTTAAAAATCCCTGACAGACCTACAAGTGTAAAGACAAGAATTATTGCCGAACATCAGCAGGTCGTCCGAGTTGATAACGAAGTCCAAGAAGAAATATCAGCTCAAATCAACAAACTTTTAATAAATATACTTCCTGAAAAATTGAAAAAAACAGACAGCATTATAATATCTGACTATGGAAAAGGCGCGATAACTACTTCAATAATAAAATCCGTATTAAGTTATACAAGCTCTCGAAAAATACCTGTAATTGTTGATCCCCAGGTAGGACATTTTTTTGAATATAATAATGTAAGTTCAATAACGCCTAATGTAAAGGAAGCAGGCGAAGCGTTAAAAATGGTTATAAAATCTGATGAAGAATTAATAGAGGCGGGAAAAAAACTTTTAGAAAAAATAGGATGCGAAACAGTTTTAATAACGAGAGGGCGGGAAGGAATGACACTTTTTCATAAAAGCGGATGGTTAAAACATATACCTACTGTTGCAAAAGAAGTTTATGATGTGACAGGCGCCGGCGATACTGTAGCAGGAGTGTTTACGCTTGGACTTGCTTCAAAATTGGATTGGACGGACGCTGCCACACTTGCTAATTATGCCGCCGCTGTTGCGGTGGGCAAACTCGGCACAGCAGTTGTATCAGTAGAAGAACTCATTTGCGAGATAAATAAGGGGTTAAGGGGTTGTAAATGATTGTTGCTGTTATTCCTGCAAGGCTTTCTTCAACGCGGATTAAAGAAAAACCGCTTGCGGATGTTGGAGGCAAACCTCTTATACGGCTGGTTTGGGAAAATGCAGTTAAATTAAAAAATGTTGATGAGATTGTTATTGCCACAGATTCTGAAAAGGTATTAAATGTAATGAAAAATGTTAGGTGTGAATTAACACCGACCAATATTGCTTCAGGTTCCGATAGAGTTCATTATGTAGCGCACAAATTTTTCCCCGATGCGGAAATAATAGTTAATATTCAGGGTGATGAACCATTTATAAATACAACTTTAGTAGATAAACTTATTGATGACGCAAAAAGTTCAGATTATGGTCTTTATTCTTCTTATTTTAAGATTTCAAATACGGCTGCAGAGGATACTTCTGTTGTGAAAATAGTGTTAGACAGTAATGAAAATGCTATTTATTTTTCACGGCGAAAAATCCCTTATGGCGCTGATATTTACAATAAACATCTTGGAGTTTATGTTTGGAAAAAATGGTTGTTAGATAAATTTAACACTTGGTCGCCGTCTAAACTT
>CAZPHG010000088.1:0-4510 GCA_964586585.1 uncultured bacterium
AGCACTCAGTCGCTCACTTCATCTGGCTTATGCCAGCGTTCGCTCCTTCCCCCTCCTCTACCCTTTTCCTATTCCAAATCAAAAAAACAGTTGGGCGCTATTTGTAAGATTATTTGAAGTATTTCAATAAATAAAGCCCTTATCTCCCACTGGGCTTTTGGCGACACCCTCTGTTTTATTATATGCCGAAGTTGGCGAAAATTACAGGAAAATACTATTTCAGTACAGCAACTATTAGGCAAAAGATAACGAGCATCTTCTTTGGGAATACCGCTTTTAATAAGATTGTTATACCCTTCTTTCAAGCCGTTCATATATTCAGTAAATATTTTTTTTGTTTCTTCATTGCTTTCAATTTTTGGAGGCAGGACATAAGAAAAATCCTGCGAACTCACATACCGCTGCGATTGCTGTGAGAAAGAACAGAGCCGATGTCTTATAAGTTGATGAGTTAATGCGCGGCTAACTTCTTTAACTCTAAATGTAACAACAGCATGCTCTAAAACTGAAAGGTGACCAGCTCGAACAAGTTTCTTTATAAAACTACCGCTGGAAGCAGGGTTTATTCTATCAGAAGATTTATAGCATGTTCTTCCTGCCTCTTCTATAATTTTTTCGGCATTCGGAGTAATTGACAAAATTTCTATTTTCATCCAGAACCCCTTACCTCAACTATTTGGACATATTCTTTCGCACGAGCCGCCATTTTTTTCATTGTTTTATATGAATATGGCTCTATTTTACTAAATTTTTCTAAATTATAAAGTGGTCTGAAATTTTGGAGATAATATCTTTTTGCCCCTTTAATACTTAACGATATTTTAATTATATCATCTTCATTCAACAGTGTCGGAACTACTGTTGTGCGAAATTCATAGTCAATATTAGTTTCTAAAAGTAAAATATCTATGGTCTCTTTGATAAGAGATTCTTCCACGAAACCCCCGGCTACTTCACTGTATTTTTCTGTGAGCGGACTTTTAATATCACAAGCGACATAATCTATGAGTTCCATTTTAATTATTTTTCTTAATTTCTCAGGCAAAGAACCATTTGTATCAAGTTTTATGGGAAACCCTATTTTTTTTAGATCAATTAAAAAGTCTTCTATATCCTCTTCAAGCAGCGGTTCACCACCAGAGATACATACGCCATCAATCCAATTTTTATTTTCCTTAAAAAATCCCATTAAATATTCATTATCTATATTTTGAGAATTTTTAGTAAAAAGTTCTTTATTCTGACACCACAAGCAATTAAAATTACATTTATTTGTAAAAAGAGTAGTTACTGTTTTCGGCGGCCAGTCAATAAGAGAATATTTTTGTATTCCGCCTATCCTCACTTATTAAAATTAAAAAATTCCATCTGCTGGCTATCAGCTATAACTTCAAATTGCGGCGGCTCTACTTTTTTAACGAAATCTTTTTTTAGCTTAAAAGTTTTTCTCTCGGAGTATTCCTGTTTTTTGCCTTTATTCCAATTACTTATCGGGCGATAGTAACCAACAATTCTGCTATATACTTCAGTATCAGCTTTACATTTCGGACAATTAAAATGTTCGCCGCTTATAAACCCATCATCAGGACATATACTGAAAGTAGGAGTAAAAGTAATATAAGGTAGCCGTGAATTTTCAATTATTTTTCTTATTAAATTTTTACAGGAATTGGCGGGAACATTTGCTTCGCCTGTGAATACATGAAGCACCGTACCACCTGAATATTTTGATTGGAGTTCTTCCTGATGTTGGACAGCAAAGAAAAGGTCATCGCTATAACCCACGGGAAGTTGTGATGAATTTGTATAGTAAGGAATCTTATCTCCGGCTGTAACGATATCAGGATACTTTTTTTTATCCATCCGTGCCAGACGGTAAGCAGTTCCTTCAGCCGGGGTTGCTTCTAAATTATATATGTGCCCTGTCTGTTCTTGATATTCTGTTAATTGTTTTCTCATAAAATTTAGTATTTTCAACGCAAATGACTTACTTTTTTCAGTTGCAATATCAGAACCGATAAAATTTAAGCACGCTTCATTCATTCCTACAATTCCAATAGTAGAAAAATGACTCTCAAGATTGCCAAGATACCTTTTTGACCATGGCAACAATCCTTCCTGAAGATTTTTATTGACATCTTTTCTTTTTATTTCAAGGGACTCCTTTGCCAAATACATAAGATCATCTAATCTATTAAAAAACTCATCTTCATTTTTACTTAAATATCCTATTTTTGGAAGATTAATTGTAACAACGCCAATTGAACCTGTCTTTTCGCCGGAACCGAATAATCCGCCTGTTCTTTTTTTAAGCGCTCGGACATCGAGAGACAATCGGCAGCACATACTCCGAACATCGCCAGGTTCAAGATCGCTATTAACAAAATTCTGAAAGTATGGGATACCGTATTTTGCAGTCATTTCAAATAAGAGGTTTGATATCTCGCTATTCCAATCAAAATCTTTGGTAATATTATAGGTTGGTATTGGAAAAGTAAAAACTCTGCCGTTCATATCTCCTTTAAGCATCACTTCAATAAATGCTTTGTTTATCATATCCATCTCGTTTTGAAAATCGCTATAAATTTCACCTTTTATAAATTCGCCGCCATATATAATAGGTTTATCTTTTATATCTTCGGGCGGCGTTAAATCCATAGTAATATTAGTAAAAGGCACCTGATTTCCCCATCGGCTTGTTGCGTTTATAGCAAAAATAAATTCCTGAATTGACTGCTTCACTTCTTCATAGTTAAGATTATCTTTTGCGATAAGCGGAGCAAGGTAAGTGTCAAAAGAACTAAACGACTGAGCACCTGCCCATTCATTTTGAAGTGTTCCGAGAAAATTTACTATTTGACCTAACGCTGCATTAAAATGTCTTGCAGGTTTAGCTGCTGTTCTTCCTCTCACACCGTTAAATCCTTCTAACAGTAATTGGCTTAATGACCATCCTGCGCAATAACCTGCGAATGAACCAAGGGAGAGGTCATGAATATGAAAATCTCCGTTTCTGTGCGCTTCGGATATTTCAGGCGGATAGTTATTTTTAAGAGTATATTCTGCGATTACCGCGCCTGATATATATTCCTGCATTGCAGATATTGAATAAGAAACATTGCTGTTTTCAGCAACTCGCCAATCTTCTTTTGTGGTATAAGAATCAATGAGCCCTCTTATTTTATCTAAAAAAGCTGCTTTTTCTCTCATTTCTTTTCTTTGATGCCTATACAAGATATAAGTTTTTGCTATTTCGGTATAACCCGATTCAATTAATTTTTTTTCTACAACATCCTGAACATCTTCCACTGTCGGCATTTTATATCCGAATTTCTTTTTTAAATAATGTTGGATATCCTCTGTGATAACTGCTGTGATTTTTTTATTTTTAATATTATTATCTTTCATCGCGCGGGTGATTGCCTGATTAATCTTTTGAGGCATAAAATCAACTGTATTACCATCTCTTTTTTTTATTGACTGTAAAAATTTTCTTGCCATTTTTTTGCTCCTTTATTTCTCTGAACGCTTTACTTTATTTAACTCTAGTGAACTCGATGATTTTTTTCTGAAAATATTTCTCTAAAATCGGTGTCTACAAGTTTGCACCAAAGAATTTTTATTATTGACCTTTAAACTTTAAGTTTCTGCTATTTTTTTGTCAAGTTCAATATATTTATCGTCTTAAAATAACAAAACTAATATACTATATTTTTAATCCGCGCTACCTTCTACGACGATAAATTTTCTACTCTTTACATATTGACACCAATTTGCTATATTATAATGCTATGGTAAAAAAATGGAATCATTAAACATAATATTCAGCAATAACAAACCGATAAAGAGATTTTAATAAAAAAAGAGTGAAAAGTAAATAAATAGTTTTGTCCAACGCAAGATTACCCCGAAATAGTTCTCTGACAAATAAGAATTTGACAGGAAGCAAGTAAGAGTCATAATGATTATATTATGGAAATAAAAATGAATGACTCAAAATTAAAAAATATTGTTGAAGTAAAGAGGTTTTTGAAAGAATCAAATTTCATGGAATTTAAAAGGAAATTCCGTACGAATGCATATGGGTTGACAGAAAAAACGCTGAAACCCTTGATTTTTTGTCAAAAAGGAGGGCATAATGTTTTTTTCGTTTCCTGATTGCTATTATCACGAAGTTTTATTTTTCTTTTCGCTTTTTCTATTATTGTGATCAAGAATTTTTTTGCGAAATCTTATACTGCTTGGAGTTACTTCCATTAATTCATCTTCATTGATATATTCAAGTCCCTGTTCAAGAGTAAATTTTCTTGCAGGAATTAATTTTATTGCGTCATCAGAACCTGCTGCGCGCATATTTGTAAGTTTTTTTGTTTTGCTCACATTTAATACAAGATCGGATTCTCTGTTGTTCGCTCCTACTATCATTCCTGTATAGACATTTTCCCCTGATTCTATAAAAAATACTCCCCTATCTTGAAGAGTATATAACGCATAAGCAACCGACACTCCC
>CAZPHG010000089.1:0-4510 GCA_964586585.1 uncultured bacterium
ATGTTTGTCTTTCACATTCTGTCGATTTTCTATAAAATACTGCGGATTTTTCAGCTTTCCGATATCGTGATAATACGCTCCTACCCGAGATAAAAGCGGATTTGCGCCGATACTTTCAGCGGCATTTTCCGAAAGATTAGCAACCATTATTGAATGGTGGTAAGTACCGGGCGCTTCAAGCATCAACCTCTTTAAAAGCGGCTGATTAAAATCGCCAAGTTCAAGAAGCCTTATATTAGTTGTTATCCCGAAAATACTCTCAAAAATAGGTAAAAGCCCACTTGCAATTATAACACTTATCAAAGCATTGCCTGCCCCCCATCCTATATCTATTCCTATTCTACGAATGCTAACTTCGGAAAGCATAGCAAAAGCAGATATTGTAAAAATATTTGTAAAAAGTATATATAAACCGCTTTTATTCAAATCCCTGCGATTTCGAACATTAAGAGAAGAATAAATAGCGGAAAGCCCCCCGGCTACACTAACATAAAAATAAATTAGCGAAAAATCACCTATCGCTGCGACAAATAAACTGATTAGAAAAATACCTATAACTGCAACAACAGGTGTTGCAAGTACCGTAAGAAGAATACCTAATGCTCCAACCGGTATAAAATAAAAAGAAATATTAGGACTAAATTTTATCAAAATTATGATAACAATCATTATCAGCATCAAAGTTTCTACAAGTATAACATTAGAGGTATTAGTAAAAAAATTTTTATGAAAAGTTTTAAAAAACAGCACTAAAAAAAATACTATACTGAACAAGAGCATTATAATGCCTATAACCGTTTTTATATCACAGGCAAAATAATATATAAAACTACAAAGAACAGCAACTCCTATTATAAATGTAAGAAAATACGCCGATTTATATGTTCGTTTACTAAATTTTTTTATTGTTTTTAAATTTATGATACGCATCTACTATCCTTTTTACAAGATGGTGCCTCATTACATCCGAATGTGCAAAATAAATAAATTCAATATCATCCACATTCTTTAATATTTCCTGAATTTCAATTAATCCGCTTATTTTTTTTTCATCAAGATCAACCTGAGTAATATCGCCGGTAATAATAATTTTTGAATTAAACCCAATACGGGTTAAAAACATCTGCATCTGTGTAGATGAAGTATTTTGAGCTTCATCAAGTATAATTACAGCATCGGATAAGGTTCTACCTCTCATATAAGCAAGAGGAACAATTTCTATGATATTTTCTTTGAGATATTTGTTAAATTTAACTGGACCTATTATAGAATAAAAAGCATCATATAGAGGGCGAAGATAGGGGTCTATTTTTTCGTGAAGTGCGCCGGGAAGAAACCCGAGACTTTCACCCGCCTCCACTACCGGACGAGTTAACGCAATACGCTCCACTTCACCGTTATTTAAACTCCTCGCCGCATAGACGCAGGCAAGAAAAGTTTTACCCGTTCCTGCTGGTCCTATTGCTACAACAAGATCTTTTTCATCCATAGCAAAAATATACTCTTCTTGTTTTTGAGTTAAAGGACGAATCGATTTGCCATCGGTATTTTTTAAAAGTTCACCTTTTACTGCAACTTTACCTTTGGCAAATATTCTGGTAGCGGACATTACGCCGTCAGCGGATTTTTCAAGTAGAGTAAGTTCATCGGCAACGCAAAGCACATTCTTTTTTTCGCCGATAATTGTAAGAGTTAATCCGCGCGAATATATCTGAACATTATTTTTTTGCTCCAATCGTTTAAGATTATTATCATATTCGCCGAAAACAGCAAGCGCTACCTCTGCATTTTTATACTCTATTTTCTTTTTGAATGATTTTTCTATTTTTCTCACAGATGGGTTCTGTTATATCTTTGTCAAAAGTTTTTCATACGCTTCGTTTATAACAGCAACTTTTTCGTTTATTAATTTTCCGGCAACAGGATGAATATCGCCAAATTTATCAGGATGATATTTTACAATAAGTTTACGGTAAGAAGATTTTATTTCCGCTTGGTTTGCATTATACGGAACTTCTAATATATCATAGTATCTTCTCATATCACCGGGATCTCTTTTGGCGGCAGCGGAATGTCCGCTGCCGTCGGAATAGCCGCCTGCTGATGAATAACGGCCATTCATAGAATGAAGTTCATATTCGCTTATACCTAAATAGCCGGCAATTCTTTCTATCAGCTCTTTTTCGGCAGGATGAAAATTCCTATCGGCAAAAGCAATTTTAAAAAGTATTTCTATTAATATAATGCGCATATTCTTATCGGCAACTCTGTTAAAACTTCCGCATAATTCTCGGATATCAATGTGTGTGTTTAAAAATTTTTCAAACATATTATGAGTTAATTGAGTATCCTGATAATCCGACTGAAACATTTCATTAAGTAGTTTCATTACTTCTTTTCTTTCAGAAGCAGTGACTTTATTGTCCGCTTTCACAACTAAAGCCATAAACGCAAGAATATTTGTAAATAGAATATGCTCTCTATATTTCGGATTAGCAAAATTTCTCTGTCCGGACGGACCTCCTAACGCACCGCCTATAACATATCCTGCTACCATACCTATAGGTCCACCCATAAAGAAACCCAATCCCGCTCCTATTGCTTTTGACCATCCGCCCATATTGTTTTCTCCTTTTTTCTTTTTATTTTAATTCTATTCTACACATTTGTCAAATGATGTAGGAGCAAAGTAAAAATGTCCCCTTTTAGTATAATAACCTCTGCTAAATATTTAGTGGTTAAAGAAGTAAAAAGCAGAGGAGGACAGAATGAACCCCAAAGACCTTCATAAAGAGATACCCTCTGATATGAATCTTGACTGGGTATTTGCTTTTAGGGAAAAAAGAGTAATATTAAATGATTTTACAATTTCCTGGAAAAACAGAACTTTTCTTTTAAATAAACCATCTATTGCTCTTAAAAGAAAAAGAGCCACTGTGCTGGAGAATCTTAAAGGAGAAGTCAAGATATGGTTTAATAACAGATTTCTTGAATTTAAAGAAATTACAAAAGATACCCTGCAGCAAATAAGAAAAAGAAATCAGATGATGAAAGCATCGGGTAAAAAGGTAAGTTCAAAACCTTGGAAACCTGCGACTAATCATCCATGGAGATTGCAAAATAAATCTTTTTTAAATAGAATTAATAACACAAAGTCGCAAAGGGTTGGAGTATAAAAAAAACTATTACAAGAAAAATATATGTAGGTTTTTGAAATTTAAAAAGTGACATTTTCATTTTGCTCCTACAATTATTTTGCAATTTTTTAAATAATTTATAAAATAAAAATAAGAAAAAGGATAAATGACAAATGCCAAAAGTAGAGTTGAGGAAATAAGGGTTAGTATGAAAAAAGGATTAAGGATGTAGTTGCCAACCTTGCGAAGCGTCAAGAAAAACGATACATCCGCTATCGTTTTTTAGCGAAGCATTCTTAGTTGGCTTTGAAATTTTATTACAATAAATTATGTTATCAGAACTTGCTAAAAAAATACAACCTTCATCAACTTTGGCTATAACCGCCAAAGCGAAGCAATTAAAAAAAGAAGGAAATAATGTCATAGGTTTCGGAGCAGGCGAACCGGATTTTGACACTCCTTCTTTTATTAAAAATGCCGCCATTTCCGCAATAAGAAAAGGTGATACAAAATATACCGTTGCTGATGGCACAGCAGAACTTAAAAATGCAATTATTCAAAAATTCAAAAATGAAAATAATTTAAATTATACCGCAAAAGAAATTATGGCAAACTGCGGAGCAAAACATTCTTTATTCAATCTCATTATGTGTTTATCAGGAAAAGGAGATGAGGTAATAATTCCATCTCCTTACTGGGTCTCTTATCCGGAAATGCTTAACGCTTCCGGCGCCACCGCTTCCATAGTTAAATGCGATGAGACATTTAAACTCACACCCGAACTTCTTGAAAAAAATATTACTGCGCGTTCTAAACTTCTTATTTTAAATTCACCTTCAAATCCGACAGGCACTCTCTATTCAAAAAAAGAACTTGAATTGCTTGGTGAAATTATACTTAAACACAATCTTTTAGTTATATCTGATGAAATATATGAACATCTTGTCTATGACAAACCTTTTATCTCTATCGCTTCCATTTCCGAAGAATTAAAGAAAAGGACAATAATAGTAAATGGTGTTTCAAAGGCATATTCTATGACCGGCTGGCGAATTGGTTATGCGGCTGGAAACTCAGAAGTAATATCGGCATGTGCGCGGCTTCAATCGCATTCCACATCAAATCCTACTTCTTTTGCTCAGGCAGGCGCAGCTGCTGCGCTTACATCTATAGAAGGAGCAAAAGAAATATCTATCCTGTTAAAAGAATTTAAAAAAAGAAGAGATTTTGTATATAATGAATTAAATACGATTGATGCTCTTGTTGTCTCTAAACCTGAAGGCGCTTTTTACATATTCCCGTCAGTAAAAAAATATCTCAATAAAAACATATCTACTTCATTTGAATTGGCGCAGAAACTTTTAGAAAAGAAA
>CAZPHG010000090.1:0-4509 GCA_964586585.1 uncultured bacterium
GGAGGCATTTGCGTTGTAAACATATTAATTGAATATTTTACTAAATTTTATACTTTAGCGGATCATCCCGTTTATTTAAAAACTAATTTATTTTATTTTCTCCTTAAATTACCGTATCTTTACTGAAAAATCTCCTCAAAGATATACTTTACCCTCATTTTCACTGTTTTTGTATATCTTTTTTTCTAAGCTGCAGCTGGTATTTTTACCAGCGACCTTAACTTACCGGATAATCGTCCCTCCCTTTTCCTCTTTCCTTCTCCAACTGCTGCATAAGTGCTTCATCATCTAAAACATCAAGCACTAATTTCAACCTTTCCAAATCCCCAACTTCTTCCAGCATTTGCCAATTGAACAGATTTTTTTGTATAATTGCCATGGTTGGCTTCTCCTTTCTTTATTTTTTTACTACGGTAATTTTACTATATTACCGTTGAGAAG
Organism: uncultured bacterium; assembly: GCA_964586585.1. Classification (GTDB taxonomy): domain Bacteria; phylum CG03; class SLGR01; order SLGR01; family CAZPHG01; genus CAZPHG01. Next base: position 442 of record CAZPHG010000090.1, read on the forward strand.
CCAACTATTTTTTTATCAATGAACTTTTACAATTACCTCTGGGGTGAAATCCTCCGTTTTTGCTTTATTCAAAATCCCCCTTTCCTCAATCTCCTCTGGGGTAAAGAACTTTTTTGCTATTCTTTTTATCGTCTCTATCTTTTACAACGCAAATGCCTCATTAAAGGAGGCCGCTTGACTTTCTCCAATACACAACATTTGACAATATCCCGGTTTTACGGGTACAAAGACATCAATTATTTTAGATTAAAAATTAATCAACATTGCGGACTTTTAAATCCAAGATTATTCGCTATATGTGCAACTTAAATAAGAAAGAACCTAAAAATTCATCCACATTGCAGACTCTTAACTCCCAGGTTAAATGCTATATGTCCACCTTAAATAAGAAAGAATCATTAATTTTTTAATTTATTTCAGATTTACGGTATGTTATTAGATGAGCACTTTTATATTTTGAAAGTGAGAAATATTTTCATTCGTTATTACTGTTTTTCTGATTTTTCTTTCTCATAAAACCGGTTTTATATATCAGTATCTATATTTTCAGCTCGTTTTAATATTCTTATAAGAAAAAGAGAGCAAAAACTTTCTAATTTTTTTATAAAATTAATCTTCTTTTTATACTTTTTAAATTTTTCATTTCCATTCTTTAATTTATTCTCTTTAATGATAGTATCTGCCTCTTCAAAAATAATCGGAAAAAAATTTAGTGAAAGAGTAATAAGATTTCCTACATTTTCCGGTGAAACTCCAAATAATTTTAACGGATAAGAATACCAAGTTATTGCTATTGCAAGTTTTTTTATTTCTGTGGTGGCGGTTAATAAAGTAGCCCAACCGAAAAGAAGTAATAATCTTATCGCAACAATATACCCATATTCTATATTATGCGGCGGAATAAAAAAATGAAGCCCAAAAGTTATTGCTATCAGCCACAATATCGGTAATATTTTCTTAAAAATATGAATGGGGTTAATTCTTGAAATAATAATCGCTACGGCAAAAAATATAGTTGGATATAAAAAATTTATGGAATTTAACAGATATATTGAAATAAGTAAAAGAAAAAAAACTTTCACTCGCGCATCAATACGGTGAATAAGTGAATTTCCCTTTATATATCTTCCGGAAATAAAAGAATGTAGCCGATTTTTCATTTATTTACCCTTATTAAATATTCTGCTATCTGAATAGCATTAAGAGCGGCGCCTTTTCTTAAATTATCAGATACAACCCACATATTAAGCCCGCAATCAATTGATTCATCTTCCCGTATACGTCCTACAAAAACTTCATCTTTTCCATAAGAAGTATTTACTAACGGATATCTCTCTTTTTTGGGTTCATCAAGAACTTTGACACCGCTAAAATTTTCTAAAACTTCACGCGCTCTCTGTGATGTTATTTTTTTCTTTGTCTGAACATTTACACTAAGAGAATGCGCACATATTACAGGAACCCGGACTGCTGTCATAGTTATTTTAATATTATTATCTTCTAAAATTTTACGGGTTTCATTTAAAAGTTTCATTTCCTCAGAAGTATAGCCATTTTTTCCGAACGCATCCGATTGAGGAATTTGCGGAATACATTCAAAAGCTATTGTGTGAGGAAAAACCTCTGATTTCAACTCTTTTTTATCTAAAAAAGCCTGTGTCTGATTTAATAATTCTTCAATTGCATTGTTTCCCGCCCCTGAAACAGATTGATAAGTTGAAACCACTACTCTCTCTATTTTTACTTCATCATATATAGGCTTTAAAGCCATAACCATAGCAATAGTTGAACAATTCGGATTTGCTATTATTCCTTTGTGATTTTTAATAGCGTGAGCATTTATTTCAGGCACTATTAAAGGAACATCGCTTTGCATTCTGAATGTAGAAGAATTATCTATTACTACGGCGCCGCTTGATACAAATTTAGAAGCAAACTCTTCCGAGCGGCTTCCGCCTGCTGAAAAAAGAGCTATATCTATACCGCTAAAATCCAATGCCGATAAATCTTCTACTTCAATAAATGTATTTTTCCAGGGAAGTTTTTTACCGGCGGAACGATGAGAAGCAAAATATCTTATTTCATTTACCGGAAAATTTCGCTCGGCAAGTATGATTCGCATCTCTTGTCCCACCACACCTGTTGCGCCGACAATAGCAACATTATATTTTTTATCTGCCATTATGCAATTTTATTGGCTATCATATCTCCGACTTCGGTTGTAGAATAACCCATTTTTCTTGCGGCAAGGCTTTTAAGTTTTTCAGAAACTACATAAGTTATAGCATTTTCTATAGCAGAAGCTGCCTCTGTTTCACCTAATTCATCCAACAGCATCTGCGCTGAAGCTATGGCAGCAATAGGATTTATTACATTCATCCCTGTATATTTAGGTGCAGAACCGCCTATAGGTTCAAACATTGATACGCCCTCAGGATTGATATTTCCACCAGCAGCAATACCCATTCCACCCTGTATCATTGCGCCGAGATCTGTAATAATATCTCCAAACATATTGCCTGTAACAATTACATCATACCAGTTGGGATTTTTCACCATCCACATACAACACGCATCAACATGGTTATAGTCCCTTTTTATATTAGGATAATCTTTTTCTCCCATTTCATTAAAAGCGCGCTCCCATAAATCGTATATATAAGTAAGCACATTTGTTTTTCCAACAAGGGTAAGCTTCCCTGTAAAACCATCACTAATTTCTTTTTGCGTAAGACCTTTCCATGGTCTTGGAACACGCCTTTTAAGAGCATATTCATAAGCATATTTAATCGCTCTGTCCACACCTTTTCTTGTATATACAGCAGTTTGAACGGCAACTTCGTTTGATGTATTTTTATGAGTGAATCCTCCTGTGCCGGAATAGAGGTCTTCGGTATTTTCTCTTATAACAACAAAATCAATATCTTCAAAAGTTTTATCTTTTAGCGGTGTCTCTACATTCGGATAAAGTTTCACGGGACGAAGATTTATATATTGGTCAAGTTCAAATCTAAGTTTTAAAAGAATACCTTTTTCTAAAATACCAGGCAAAACATCAGGATGACCTATAGCACCAAGATATATAGAATCAAATTTTTTCAATTCTTCCACGACTGATTCAGGTAGCAGTTCTCCTGTTTTTTTATATCGCTCACCACCAAAGTCATAATTTTCAAAATCAAAAGAAATATTAAATTTTGAACCTACTGATTTAAGCACTTTTATTCCTTCATTTACAACTTCCGGACCTGTTCCATCACCTGGTATTACAGCAATCTTATAACTTTTACTCACTTTTAAACTCTCCTTTTTTATACCTCTTTTCGTTCGGTAAAATTCTATATCCTCTTTTTTATGCTAAAATATACAATAAAGTATACAAAAAATCAAATTTTCACCTAAAGTCTGACTGAAAATGTCAGCGATTCCGCAATTAAAAACCAACCTTTGTCTAAAAAATAACTAATCAAAAGCAATAGCAAATTCGCATTCGCAGACAGAGCTTGACTGTGTACGAAAACTTATATATACTATAAATATAAGCAAGGAGGATAAAATGAAAAGGACACAGATGACATCAAAAGAGAGGCACAGCCGCTCCAAGTTAAAACCCCATATTAGCTGGGGAGAATTTGTTAGGGGCACGCTTACAATAAGACAGCATACATGCGGAACTGCCGGGTGTAAATGCTATAAAGGAGATAAACATAATTCTATGTATATCAGTCGCAGTAAGAATGGCAAAATGCATCAGATCTACATACCCAAACAAAAAGAATCGCAGGTCCAACAATGGGTAAAAAGATACCGCGAGATATTGAAATTATTGGAAAACATATCGGACAGTTATTGGGATAGATTGAAAAAGAGAAGTTAAAACTATTGTAAGACGCTTTCTAAAATACACCAATAAAGTATATGGCTTAAGAAACCAGATAGATATGATTACAGATAGCCGCACAAAACCAAGGATAAAAACTTCTACAGTTTTTGGAGGAGTAATGATAATGTTGGCAACCCATCTGGGAAGTTTAAATGCTTTAAAGCAGGAAAAAGAAAAGAAATTCT
>CAZPHG010000091.1:0-4493 GCA_964586585.1 uncultured bacterium
CTACACCGAAAAATCTGCCGAGTAAATAAGAAGTTCTTGTTGTCGGTCTTGAGAGAATTAAATAAGATGTCTTTTCTTCCATTTCCTGCAAAATCATTCTAACTGAGAAAAAAGCAGCGCTTAGAAAAGTGAACATTTCAATAGCTGCGACACCAAGATCAAATATCATTCTTATTTCCTGGTCAGGCGCTAACATTGAAAATAAAATCCCACTTCCAAGGACTATTGCAATAAATATAAAAAGAATAATGAAATTTCTGCGTTTTAGATTTTCTATAAAAGTATATGTTGCTATTTGATATATTTTAATTATTGAATTCATCTGTTAGGTTTATTATAGAAAGAAAATCAGGTTCAAGATTTTGGTGAGGTTTGACTATCTTTACAATTCTTCCCTGATGCAGGATTCCTACTCTATCGGCTACTTTTATAACTTCGGAAATGATATGACTTGAGAAAAAAATTGTTTTTCCCTGTTCTTTTAGTTTCAGCATAAAGTTTCTTATATCAATTATACCTCTCGGATCTAATCCGCCCATAGGTTCATCAAGAATGAGAAATTCCGGTTCCGATAAAAGCGATTGAGCTATTCCTAACCGCTGAAGCATTCCTCTTGAAAAACCTTTTAATTTTCTATCTTTTGCGTGGTAAAGCGTAGTGTATTTCAGTACTTTTTCAATTCTCTTTTTAAGATAGTCGCCGGATAGATTCGATAGTGAGCCCCAAAATTTCAATAACTCTTTTGGAGTGAACTCTCCGTGAAATCGCGGAATTTCAGGAAGATAACCTATTTTTTCTTTTACATCATTATTAATTTCGTTGCTTTGAAAAATTCTAAAACTTCCGCTATCGGGTTTAATTAATCCGAGAAGAAGTTTTATGGTAGTTGTTTTTCCCGACCCGTTTAAACCTATTAATGCGAAAATTTCATTTTCAAAAATATCAAGATTTACTCCGACTAAAGCTTTAGTAATTGTTTTTTTTCCAAGATGCGATTGAACATAAGTTTTAGAGAGATTTTTTATTGAAAGTATTTTTTTGTTGTCCATTATTTTTTAATATATATTAATATAAAAATTTTAAGATGTCAATTTTGCGGAGAAGGGGACATTTTCATTTTGCTCCTACATTTTGCGGAAAAGAGGACATTGGAAATGGGAAGAGACATGGTAACCCCCTGGAAACCTGCCGAGTAAATTTGCATATTAAAAGGAAAAAGTTATAATAAAAGAAGTTTGGAGTTATAGTTGCCCGATTTATCGGGCAAAAAGAAAAGGGGCAAGCCGAAAAGGAAAAAAATATGAGTAAAATTTCAGAAATCAAGGCAAGAGAAATATTGGATTCAAGGGGAAATCCTACAGTTGAAGTTGATATTATTACAGGAGATTCTGTCCAGGCAAGCGCTTGTGTTCCGTCCGGCGCTTCCACAGGAAAGCATGAAGCGCTGGAATTAAGAGATAACGATAAAGAAAGATACTTAGGCAAAGGAGTATTAAAAGCAGTTAGAAATATTAAAGAGTTAATAGCGCCGAAATTATTAGGAATAGATGTTGAAAGACAAGAATATATTGATGACCGTATGCTTGAAATTGATGGAACTGATAATAAAGGTAACCTTGGAGCAAACGCCATACTTGGAGTGTCACTTGCTTTGGCAAGAGTTGCTGCAAAAGAAAAAAATATATCGCTTTTTGAATATATGAAAAAAGGAATAGTCGGCGCTGCCGACTACGCACCTGATAAATATTATCTTCCGGTTCCGCTGATGAATGTTATAAACGGCGGCGAACATGCGGATAATAATCTTGAAATACAGGAATTTATGATAGTACCGGTCGGAAAAAATACATTTAAGGAAAATCTTCGGATGGCGGCGGAGGTTTTTCACACATTAAAAGGAATTTTAAAAAACAAGGGAATGAATACATCTGTCGGAGATGAGGGCGGGTTTGCTCCTTCTCTAAATACAAATCGGCAGGCATTAGAACTTATTGTAGAGGCAATAGAAAAAGCCGGTTATAAGCCCGGTGATGATATAGGGCTGGCGCTGGATGCAGCTGCTTCGGAATTTTACATAGACGGAAAATATAAAATAGAAGGCGAAAAAACTTCCGCTCAAATGGTTGATTATTATAGTTCTTTAATAGACGATCTTCCGATTGTATCAATAGAAGATGGACTTTCCGAAGATGACTGGGAAGGGTGGAAAATTTTATCTGAAAAATTATCAAATAAGGTTCAGCTGGTTGGAGATGATCTTTTTGTGACTAATATAAAGCGGTTGCAAAAAGGTATAGATGAAAATATAGCAAACTCAATTCTTGTAAAAGTAAATCAGATAGGAACGCTTACAGAAACATTCCGCACGATGGCGCTTGCAAAAAAGTCAAATTATACAAGTATAGTATCTCATCGCTCGGGAGAAACAGAAGATGATTTTATAGCCGATATCGCAGTTGCAACAGGTAGCGGGCAAATTAAGACAGGAAGTCTTTCAAGGAGCGACCGCGTAGCTAAGTATAACAGGCTTTTGAGAATTGAAGAAGAACTTGGTGAAAAAGCCGGGTTTAAGAAATTTTAAATGATAAAAGGGACAGTAAAAAAATTTGTATATATATTTATAGCCGCCGCTGTTGTGGTTGTCTTGTTTTCAACTTCAAATATAAGAAAGATTTTGAATTTAAGAAGAAGAATATATTCTTGTGAAAACAGATTGCAAATTCTTAAAGAAGAAAATAAAAGATTATCGCGGGAAATAAAGTGGATAGAAACAGAAGAGGGACACATAGAATATCTTGCCAGAAGAAATTTTGCTTTAATAAAATCCGGCGAAATCAAATTTCATATCGCTGAATACAGGGAAAGAAAAGGGAATTAAAAATTTCACTTTTCGGAAAGTATAAATTGATAATAAAAAGAAAAAAAATAATAGCGGATTTATTTACTCCTGTTTCTGTTTTTTCTTTCTTTAAAGATGAAAAATTTTCTTTTCTTTTGGAAAGTGCAGAAAAAGGCAAAACCGGCAGATACTCATTTATAGGCTTCTCGCCACGAAGAATATATAAATTATATTCCGATAGAGTAGAAATACTCAAAAGGGATAATTCAAAATATGTTCCGCATAAGAAAATAATGACCTGCAATCCGCTTGAAATATTAAAAGAAGTACAGAAAAAATACAAAACGGATGTCAAGGATAAACTTCCGCCGTTTTGCGGCGGTCTTGTAGGCTATACTGATTATGAGATAATATCTACATGGGAAAATATAAAATTTAAAAAGAGCAATAATTTAGATATTATTGGAATATTCATCTTTATTGATGAAATTATTGCTTTTGACCACTTTTATAGAACAGCAGAGATTATTAAACTTGTTTTTGAAGATTGTGCGGAATGTCCGCTGCCGTCTGAAAACAAAGCGAAAAAGAGAGTTAATGAAATATCCGATATTATAACTTCGCAACCAACTTTAAAGCAAATACCTCTTGAAAATGACATTGAAATTGATTTTATATCTAATTTTACGAAAAAGGAATTTATAAAAGCGGTTATAGAAATAAAAAATGAAATATTAAAAGGTGAAATAATTCAGGGTGTCTTTTCGCAACGGCTTGAAACTTCTGTGATTGGAGACCCGTTTAATTACTATCGTTCTCTTCGTGTTATAAATCCGTCGCCGTATATGTTTTATTTAAAGATGGATAAAACAATTTTATGCGGTTCTTCACCGGAAGTTTTAGTAAAGGTTATTGATACAAAAGCTTTTGTAAGACCTATTGCAGGCACTCGTCCGCGGGCAAAAACCGAAAAAGAAGAAAAATTGCTCTTAAATGAATTAAAATCCGATATAAAAGAGAGAGCAGAACATATTATGCTTGTGGATTTAGGAAGAAACGACCTTTCAAAGGTTTGTGAATACGGCACGGTGAAAGTTAATAATCTAATGACTGTAGAGAAATTCTCGCATGTTATGCACTTAGTAACGAATGTTACAGGCAGAATAAAAAAGAATATTTCCAATATTGATGTGTTTAAAAGCTGTTTTCCTGCCGGCACTGTGAGCGGCGCGCCTAAGATTAGGGCAATAGAAATAATACGGGATAAAGAAACAATCAAACGGGGACCGTATGCCGGTGCTGTGGGATACTTTTCTTTTACAGGCGATATGGATATGTGCATTAATATAAGAACGATGGTAATTAAAGAAGGAAAAGTTTATGTGCAGGCTGGCGCCGGAATTGTTGCGGATTCTAACCCAGAAATGGAATACCATGAAACCTTAAATAAAGCAAAGGCGCTATTGGAATCTGTGCGATTATGCGCAGTATCTTAAACTTATAGGAATTTAATTTTTTTGCATTATCAAGTTTTTAATATATAATATGGGTAGGTAGTAGATAGATGAGATAATTTTTTAGAAGAGGTAGTGATGTTGGGAAGAAAGATAACAATATAAAAGTCAAGTGATATACGATAATTTGGGTTAGACAT
>CAZPHG010000092.1:0-4461 GCA_964586585.1 uncultured bacterium
GTGCAACGCACAGGCAGGCTAAAGACCATTGAGTTTTCTTAGCCATTTTTATAAAATTAGACTACGCAACATAACTGATTAAAATAATTTGATTATTTTATAAAATTATGTTATACAATTATTAAATTTATGTCAAATTACAAAAATTTATCAATTATTATACCCACTATCAATGAGAAGGAAAATCTTAAATCCCTTCTTTTTGTATTGAAAGATATGTATCCGGGTGTTTCGTTGTTTATATCAGATGACGGCTCCTCGGATTCAACTTATGAATTTATAGAGAAAACCATAAAAAACGGATTTGAAACAAATCTTTATTTTCTTTCAAGAGATAGAAACGAAATATTAACCAACAATAAGACCTTTAATCAAAAACTTTTTTCAGAAGATAAATTAAAAATAAGAAATATTCAGGGACTAACCGCTTCCGTAATAGACGCTCTTTATCTGATATCTACCGAAAAATTTATTGTAATGGATGCCGATTTTCAGCATCCGCCGGAACTTCCTGGTAAAATCTACGCTCAACTTAAACATTCAGATTTAGTAACTGCTAACCGCATAAAATTAAAAAAATTTGCCTTTCACAGAAAACTGCTTACAAAAACAGGTAATTTTATTGCAAATTCAGCGCTGCCAAAACACGCAAGAGTTGCTGACCCGTTAAGCGGCGCCTTTGGCGGCAGAATAAACAAATTAAAAAAAGTACTTTTTGACGATATAACAAAATTTAATCTTAACGGATTTAAAATTCTTTTTGATATTCTTAAAATAATACCGCCAGCGGACTTGCCACCGGCAACGGACATTCCGCTTAAAATAAGCACTGTTGATTACGAATTCAATATAAGAACAAAAGGTTCTTCTAAAATCGGAATAAAACAACTTTTATCATTTTTAAGAGCGATATTTACTAAAGAGAACAGGCAAATAAAATTAATAGCGGGACTTGCTTTACTTAATCTTTTTATATTTATCGGAGTTTTTTTATTACATAGATACGGAGATATTGAGTTTACCGCAATGCTGAGAAATTTTGCTATTGAAAATCCGCCGGTTGAAGATTTTTTTCGGTTTATAACTAATTATGTTCATCATTTTTATCATCTTATATTTTTTTATTTTTTAATATACGGACTCATCGGACGGAAAAAAAGACTTTTAAAAATTGCGGTTGTTTTTATTCTTGTTCAATTAATTTCATCAGTTGCAATTACACGTGGTTTAAAGATAATAATAGGCCGCCCAAGACCGAGCGCGGCGGCAAGGTATGGTTATGAACATCGCTTCTTTACAACCTGCAATTCTTTTAAATCTTTCCCATCCGGACACGCCACTGACGCATTTGCTTCGGCAGGAGTGATCTGGGGAATTATGCCTTCTTATTTTATTCCATTCTTTTCATTTTTTATGTCTTTTCTAGTAGGAATTTCGAGAATATTTGTAGGTGTTCACTATTTACTTGATATCATTGTAGGTATGGCAATAGGTTTTATTACAGGACTTCTTATGGTCTATAAGAAGTTCCGATAAAATTTTGGTTCTTTCTTATTTAAGGTATACATATAGCATTTAATCTGGGATTTAATAGCCCGCAATGCTGATGAATTTTTAACCTAAAATAATTTGATTATTTTATAAAATTATGTTATACAATTATTAAATTTATGTCAAATTACAAAAATTTATCAATTATTATACCCACTATCAATGAGAAGGAAAATCTTAAATCCCTTCTTTTTGTATTGAAAGATATGTATCCGGGTGTTTCGTTGTTTATATCAGATGACGGCTCCTCGGATTCAACTTATGAATTTATAGAGAAAACCATAAAAAACGGATTTGAAACAAATCTTTATTTTCTTTCAAGAGATAGAAACGAAATATTAACCAACAATAAGACCTTTAATCAAAAACTTTTTTCAGAAGATAAATTAAAAATAAGAAATATTCAGGGACTAACCGCTTCCGTAATAGACGCTCTTTATCTGATATCTACCGAAAAATTTATTGTAATGGATGCCGATTTTCAGCATCCGCCGGAACTTCCTGGTAAAATCTACGCTCAACTTAAACATTCAGATTTAGTAACTGCTAACCGCATAAAATTAAAAAAATTTGCCTTTCACAGAAAACTGCTTACAAAAACAGGTAATTTTATTGCAAATTCAGCGCTGCCAAAACACGCAAGAGTTGCTGACCCGTTAAGCGGCGCCTTTGGCGGCAGAATAAACAAATTAAAAAAAGTACTTTTTGACGATATAACAAAATTTAATCTTAACGGATTTAAAATTCTTTTTGATATTCTTAAAATAATACCGCCAGCGGACTTGCCACCGGCAACGGACATTCCGCTTAAAATAAGCACTGTTGATTACGAATTCAATATAAGAACAAAAGGTTCTTCTAAAATCGGAATAAAACAACTTTTATCATTTTTAAGAGCGATATTTACTAAAGAGAACAGGCAAATAAAATTAATAGCGGGACTTGCTTTACTTAATCTTTTTATATTTATCGGAGTTTTTTTATTACATAGATACGGAGATATTGAGTTTACCGCAATGCTGAGAAATTTTGCTATTGAAAATCCGCCGGTTGAAGATTTTTTTCGGTTTATAACTAATTATGTTCATCATTTTTATCATCTTATATTTTTTTATTTTTTAATATACGGACTCATCGGACGGAAAAAAAGACTTTTAAAAATTGCGGTTGTTTTTATTCTTGTTCAATTAATTTCATCAGTTGCAATTACACGTGGTTTAAAGATAATAATAGGCCGCCCAAGACCGAGCGCGGCGGCAAGGTATGGTTATGAACATCGCTTCTTTACAACCTGCAATTCTTTTAAATCTTTCCCATCCGGACACGCCACTGACGCATTTGCTTCGGCAGGAGTGATCTGGGGAATTATGCCTTCTTATTTTATTCCATTCTTTTCATTTTTTATGTCTTTTTTAGTAGGAATTTCGAGAATATTTGTAGGTTCTCACTATTTACTTGATATTATTGCCGGTATGGCGATAGGTTTTATTACAGGACTTCTTGTGGTCTATAAGAAGTTCCGATAAAATTTTCACATTTAAAAATATATATAATCTTTACAGTCACACCGGAACGAATTATCGGTATTTCTTTAATTAATTCTATATTATCAAAATATTGCATATATTTCTGACGGGGATCGAAAAAAAATCTGCTGGTAGATATAAAAAGGCCGTCTTTTCCTATCTGTTCCTCTATATTCTGCCAGAAAGCGAATCCTCTCGCTCTGTTTATATCTTCTAAAATAAGCACCGGAAACTTTCCTTTAACTGCAAATGAAATATGACCGCCAAGTTCCCATCTATGCGTAAAAAGAAATATATCTTTATCGGCAAAATATTTATTAATATATTCTGCCAATTTATCCCATCCAATAATATCAATTGTTATATCTCTTACTTTTTCACGCTTTTGAATACCGTCATCACCAACTCTTCTGTTCATCAATATGCCGGTATGTATCTGAATTAACGCAACTGATATGAGAGACACCAATAAAAAAACATGCAGAAAAGCGAAGAGATTAAAAATTTTTTTCTTTTTTAAAAAAAGTTTATAATAAAAACTTCCGACAGGTAGCGCTAGTGTAACATATCCGATAATCGGCCAGTGTGGCAACACTCTTCTAAAAAGAGCAGCAAAAATAAAAAAGAAAACTGGGATCGCACCGAAACAGAATATAAATCTTGATAAAATATTCCGCTTAAAGTTAAATATACTTTTTACTGAATAATATAATGCGGGAAAAAAGAAAAAAGGCAAAAGATAGCCCATTTGTCCAAAAAACGACTGATAAAAATGTCTAAAATTTATATCAGCAAATCCTACTCTCCCTGCTTGAAATGTAAAAGAAATAAAGTTATTATTGATATTCCATATTAGGACAGGTAGAAAAATTATAATAGAAACTAAAACCGCAAGATACGGACCTTTACTTAAAAGTAATTTTCTGTCTTTTTTATATAACAGCAGATAAAAAAATATTCCCAAAAATAAAAAACCCATTGTATATTTTGAAAGCATTCCAAAACCGGCAGTTATTCCTAAAAGCAGCCAATTTGTTAGAGTCGGTTTATCTAAAATTATTTTAAATAAATATATTCCAAGCACCCAGAATAAAAGAAGCGGCGCATCCGGCAGTAATAATGTTCCCGCGAAAAAAAACATCGGGATTACCATAAAAACAACAGCAGAAAAAAGCGCTTCTTTCTTATTAAAATAAAGATTGGAAAGCAGAAAAAATAAATAGATAGTAACACTAAAAAGTATTATCGGACCGAGTCTTATGCTCAAAGGAGAAACCCAATTAAAAATTGCAGGAATTAGCCCGCCTGCCAATGCTACCATTGGCGGGTGATCAAAATAACTTAACGCAGGATGAAGAGTATATACATAATAATACGCCTCATC
>CAZPHG010000093.1:0-4441 GCA_964586585.1 uncultured bacterium
TCTCTCTTTACTGATGAAGCTGTTACTTTACTTTTTAATTATTCCAAAGGATTACACAGAGTTATTAATACTCTGGCTCATGAATCCCTTTACCAGGCAGCAGCACAAGAAAAAACTGTAGTTGACGAATCTTTGATAGAAAATATTATAGTGGAATGGGATAGCCTTTAATTTTTTTTAAGGTATTTTAATTTGGGATATTAGGGGTAGATTAAATCGGGACATAACAGATTATTTCTCCTGCTCCTGCTTGTTTGTCTGTTGTGTGAAAGATTGTCTATCTGAAACAGATTTAACGGCGATATACTGTATTTTTTGATACGCGTCATCCAGTTGCTGCGACAGCCGAATGATTTGTTCGTTTTGCTCTTCCACTCTTTTTTCCAGAGTTTCAATCTTTGTCATAAGAACATTGCGTTCCCCTTCAAAGACCTTCTTTTGAAACTCCTCGGCGCTTTTCCTTTCTAAATTACATTTTTCTAGAGTTTCCTTGACGGCTTTGTGAACAGTTGCTTCTAATTCTTTCGGAAAAGAATTCACTTTATCGCGCATATTGTTTAGTTCATCTTCTTTCTCCGCTATTTTCGCTTCCCGTTCCGCCAGTTCTTTTTCAAATGTCTCCTTTTCAACTTGCATTTCTTTCTTTAATTTTACTTTTTCATCCTCAAATTTATCTCTCTCCGTTTGCTTCTGACGTTTGAAAGAATATTCAAATTCTTCTTTTTCCCGCTGGCGCCTCTTTTTTTCCGTCTCTTCAAATTCTTTGAGTTTTATCTCATACAGTTTTTTTTCTCTTTCCCATTCTTCACGGGCCTGCGCTATTTCGCGGTCAAATGCCTCTTTCTTATCCGCCGTCTCCTGCTCAAACTCCTCGCGTTTACGAACCTGAGATTCTATCAGCGCTGTCAGGGTTTGTGCATTTTTTTCAATTTCATAAATCTCGCAAAGTTCTTTCTCTTTTATTTCAATCGCCTCTTTGACTTTTACATATTTGTGGACTTCTTCTTCCATCTTATCGGAAATTCGGCTAAGTAAGTTCCCTGTTTCCGCTTTAATCTCAACTATGCTGTGGACAACACCTTCGGAGGCAAGAGAATCCACTGCCTTCATAATTTCTTTACTTTTCTTTTCCTCTTTCAAAACTTCCGGAGCCAACTCACTTTCCTTCTTTTTCTGCAATTGCTGGACAAGAGAGTCGTATGCCTCCAGCATTTCTTTTTTCGTGTTAGACATAGCAATTTTTCTAACTTTTTCATCTTGTTCCGTCATGGTTTTAACCTCCTCTATTTTTGTTCCTCTAACTCAAAGACAAAATGTCCCGACTTCTTCATCTTAATTTTTTCTGACGCCATCTTTCAGCGACTTCCAGTAGCAGCAGTCAGGTTCTTTTTCTTTTTCTGTCCCGTCTTGCCTGTCGCCAGATTTTATGACAAGAGTATGCTCATTTATTTTAAAATATCTTCTAAACAAAAAATCCAATAAGAAGGCAAAAATATTAAATTTTCTTTCTCTACCTTTTTCAAATAATTTTTCGTAAAAATAATAATTTTTTCAGGTTTATAATCTTTAACAAAATGTCTCAATGAACGAGAAAATGAAGGTTTTACAAATGATCTGAATTTTGATTCAAAGGCAATTGTCACTTTACCAAATTCAGCAACAAAATCTACTTCTCCCCCGGTTTTAGTTCGCCAGAAACGAACATTTCTTAAAAACTTGCTCACCTTGAGCTGCGTATATATAAAATTCTCTATAAGTTCGCCTCTGTCAGGTCTGATATCTACTTCTCCAAAACTGTCTATACTTGAGTTCCTCAATCCTGTGTCATTAAAATAAATCTTAGACATCTTACTAATTTCTGAGCGGATATTTTTATAAAAGGGCAAAACCTTAGAAACAATAAAAGTTGCCTTTAAGGTAGAAATATACTTTTCTACTGTTAAACGATTTAATCCAAGAGTATTGGTAAGTTCATGAACATTTATTAAACTTCCAATTTGAGAAGACAGAATTTTAACCAGATTATTATATTTATCAGGAAGTTCTATCTTTAAGAAATTCACTACATCCTTTTCTACATAACTTGAATAAATCTCCCAAAGAAGTTCTTTCTTTTTCACTAAGTCCTTTTCTAAAACAACCCTGGGATAGCCACCATAAGTTACATATTCTTCCAAACACTCATTTAATGATGTCGAATATATTTTATCCTGAAAAATTAAGTCGTCTTCATTCTTAAATATTTTAAATTCAGAAAAAAATGGTTTAGTTCTTAAAAACTCACCAAAACTGAAAGGAAAAAGATGAAAAACAATCTTACGGCCGGTTAAACTCTCAAAAATTTTACTCTTTATTTCCAACGATGAGGAACCGCTGATAATTAATTTAAAATTTAACCCTAAATCATAAATGCACTTCAAAAATAACCCCGGGTTTTCCAATCGCTGGACTTCATCAATAAATATATAGGCTTTTTGAGAAGAAAAACTTTGGATAAACTTAATAAAATGCTCTGGCGCAGATAAAAACTTAATAACCCTTATATCGTCAAGGTTAAAATAAAATATATCTTTGCCATTTACCTTTCTTTCCTCTAAAAGAAACTTAATAAGCGCCTTAAACAGAGTTGATTTTCCTGCCTGTCTGGGACCAATAACAACGAGAGATTCTCTATCGTCCAGCCACCTCACTAAATCAGGCATAATATCTCTCTGGATATAAGGAAACTCAGGAAGTTTTCCTTTATGCCAGGGATTTTGATAGTAAAAAAGTTCAATATTAATCATATCTATATAATTTTAACAAGGTTATTTTAATATAAGCACATCAATTTTGTCAAGTTTTACTTTAAATTATCAGTGGAAAAACCATTTCTTCCTCCATGAAACTTCTATCAAATCTTTTCATCTCAAATTACTTATGCTCCAGAAGCCATTTCCATAAAGGAATTATTTTAATTTTGTTTTTATTTATTTTTTCTTCTTTTTCTTCATCATCAGTTATAATTGTAAGTTTGGATGAATTAAGTTCATCTTTTGCTTGCAGTAAAGCGGAAATTTCTCTATCTTTTGTTTTTCTATTAGATAATGTAAATGAAACCTGAATTGCTTCCTCAATTTTTAATCCTTTTTTAATTACAAAATCAACTTCTTTGCCATTTTTCGACTTCCAGTAATATAATTCTTTATTTCTTCTCTTTAATTCTATGAATACAATATTTTCATAAATATGACCGATGTTTTTTGAAAACTTAAACCCTATAGAATTAGACAGTCCTACATCAATAGAATAAAACTTACTTGGATTATACATTTGCCTTTTAATTGAGTAATCGAATAGATTGACACTGAAAAATAAAAAAACATTTTCTAATATTTCAAGATAGTTTTTAATTGTACCTATACTTTTAACATTTATTAATTCTTTAAAATTTTTATAACTGGAAATTGTTCCAATATTTGAGATGAGATACAAGCAAAGTTCTCTTAACTCTTTCGGATTTCGTATAGAATATCTACTAATAGCATCACGGTAAATTATATCCTTAAAATACTGTTCAAGAAGAGTTGTATCCTTAATTTTCAAAACCTCTGGAAAACCGCCAAAAACGAGATACTCCTTAAATAAATTTTTAAGTTTTATCTTTTTTTCTCTTAAGTAAAAATCTTTTTCATTCAGTGAGTGTTTTCTCAACACAAAAAATTCCTTAAAAGAAAATGGCCAATTGGTCAGTTGCCTGTTCCTGCCGGTTAAAGCTGTTGAAATTTCAGAACTTAAAAGAGTCGCATTTGAACCGGTTAAAAATATTTTTATATCTTCAAATTCATAAATTCTGTTCACCCATCTTTCCCATCCTTTTATATTCTGAATTTCATCTAAAAAAAAATATTTCTTACCCTTTGGAGTATTTAATTCTAAAAATATTTCATAAAGTTTTTCAAAATCCTTAACGGTAAATTCAATAAACCGCTCATCTTCAAAATTTAAATAAAGAATATTAGCCGGCGAAACATTCAATTTTTTAATAATATCTATACAGATTAATTTCATCAATGATGACTTCCCACTTCTTCTCACACCGGTAATTATGATTATCTCTCTGTGTTTTAAGAAATTGTTAATGCTTTTTTGAATCTCTCTTGTAATCAATTCCGCCGGAGCAAGAAATCTTTCTTTATGTTCAATTATTAATTCTTTTAATTTTTCTTTATCCATTTTAATTTACAGCGACTTTCAAATATTCCATTGCTATTATAATATATTTAGCAAAATATTACAACAGTAATATATAAATTACTTTTATATTTTTATAAAAAACTTTTTATCTGCCTCGCCTGCCTGGATGCTATAGGCACAAGGAAAAAGAATCCGCCGTTTTGATGTAGTTGTTCCTTCCCAGATTAAATACCCTTCTTAAGTAAACATTTATCCCAGAATAATA
>CAZPHG010000094.1:0-4390 GCA_964586585.1 uncultured bacterium
CCTCGCAAAATTTTTTTCAATTAAGGAAACGAAAATTTTTCTGTTTTGCCTTCCTGCTGACGCAGGAATTGCGGAAACGCTCCCACCCCAAGTCCGCCTTCGGCGGACTGGCAGGCGGGCAAAAATTCATTTTCCCCACACCCCTTTTTCTTTTTGCCCGCCTGTTTGAACGCCCGCTTTGCGGGCGAGGAGACGGCTGAAAAGCAGTAAAAAGGAAAATGTGCTTGCCCCACCCTTCCCGTGCTCGCCCATTTGAACTCTTACTCCCTTTGTTGTTAAAAATAGTGTATTCCAACTTGGCATATTACACTATGGAATATATCATATAAATATAAACTATGCAAATTTATGGATAAAACAATTTATACAAAAGATCATAAGTTTTTGGTTGTTCAATTAAAAAAGGCACGGCACGAAGCTGGCCTCAATCAAAGAGAAGTTGCCAAATCGCTTGGCAAAACTCAATCTTATGTTTCCAAAATTGAATCCGGACAGAGGCGAATTGACATTATTCAACTAAAGGAGTTTGCAAAGGTCTATAAAAAAGATTTAGATTTTTTTATAAAAAAATAAAACTATGGATAAAATTTTATCGAAAAAATAAGCGGCAAAATTTCTCGAATTAGACGAAAAAACTTTTGATAATTATTTCAAAAGCGCCGGTGAATTTAAACATCTGCCAAGACAGAACAGCAGAGGCAGATTTCTTTTTGACCAAAAAGAGCTCAAAAAATGGCTTGAGAGCTATCAATGGAGAACGATTGAATTAACTTTTGGGGATTACGCATTGTGCTTAGATTTTGCTTTGGCACAGCATTTCAGGGGATATGTTTTATCAGACTGGGGCACAGCAAGGCAGAGAGAATTTGGACAAAAAATAACAAACTGGGTTAAGGGCCAGCTTGCAGAAGTAGCTGTAAAGAAATTTTTAAAAAGGGAGTTTGATATTGATATAGAACTTGATTTTAGAATTTACGATGAAATCGTGCCGCAGGACATTATTGGAATAAAGGAAAGCGGAAAACAGAGAGAGCCGAAAGTTGGTGTTGGCATAAAATCTTCCAAGCCAAAAAGTGCTTATTTAGTTTTAAGTGAAAATGAAATAATCCGAGAGGACAGATGTTCCGATATTTATATTTTCTGTCGTCCAGACATTCCAGATGATCATTTACTGCGCATTACTAAAAAACGAATAATGGAAGTAGTTAAAAACCAGCAACATTATTCAAAATATAAAAATGAAATGCCTGAGTTTGAAAATATATTTTGCGAGATTGTTGGATGGTGCAAAATTAATGAACTTGAAAAAGTCACAAGTATACCCGGGCAGGAATTTACCGGTGTTCGTTATGTGAAGAAATCAGGTGAACTTCATAAAGACAAAGAAAGCTGGCAGAAATTTATAAAACTTCTCTAAAATTTAAAAAGGGGCGTTTGTCCATTTCCGTTGCCATTTCCATTTGTTGTTTTTGGCGGAATCCAATCATAAGGAATATCTGCAAAGGTTTTTAATACAGCTTCTACAATTGCCTGTGCACCCCTCGGTGGCACGGCCATACCAATTTGTTTTCTAACACTTTCCTTTTATCCTTCAAAAATAAAATCGTCAGGGAAAGTTTGAATGCGAGCGCGCTCTCTATTTGTTAATGCTCTATCTTCTTCCCAGTGATAGCCGTGCGTCCCACCGCCTCCGCTTCCCGTAATAGTGTAAGACGGTCTGTCCGGATGCAGGCGTTTATAAATTTGACTCATTCGCGCGCCCTTCACTTTAAGTCTTAGATTTTCAGGCACCCCTTCATACCATACATTTTTGCCTGGCGGTATATACTTTAATCGTTCTACAACAGTTTTTGATTGCTGGGTTATTTCATTATTTGGTGCGTTTTGTGAAATTGGCGGATTTTCTATTGCCTCTCGTGCTGTAATCGGCTTATGACCCGTTGTTGGTGCGGGTACTTTAAATTTAAGCCCTAAATTTTTTCTTATTCCAATTATCACAATTCTGTGCCGTGTTTGAGGTACGCCATATTCTTCAAATTTATAAAGGTGAGTTGTTAAATTGTAGCCTTTGCCAGCATTTTCTAAGTCTGAAAGTATTTTTTTGAAAGCTTTCCCGTTGTTTGCGCTCTGAAGCCCGTTCACATTTTCAGCAATGAACCATTTAGGATTGTGTACATTTATTGCTTTAACTCCGTATGTATATAAAGGACCATATTTGCCGTCAAAGCCTTTTTGTTTTCCAACAATACTAAAATCGTTGCAGGGGAAGCCGAAAGCAAGCACATCAAATTTTGGCACTTTTTCAAAATCTATTGTTTCAACAGGCGCACAAGCAATATTATTTTGATTGCCATTGTGAATATTGCGGGCGTATGTTTTGCAGGTGTCTTCGTTAATATCATTAGCCCACACAGATTTAACTTTGTATTTTTTACCATTATTTTCAATCTGTGAATTGACTGCGCCAAGAGAGAGACCGCCAGGTCCGCAAAATAATTCTGCTAATTGAAATATGACTTGACTCATAATATTTTTTGAAATTTTTTGATTAAATTATTTTCGTTTTTTGTTTCGCACTCCCAAATTATATTAACTTTCCAGCCGTCTTTTTTGAGCGTTTTAATATCTTCTTTTTGCTTCTCAATATTTCTTTTCAGTTTGTTTTTCCAGTATTGAATATTTGCTTTTGGCATTGCCTTATATTTACAACCTTTATGCTGATGCCAAAAACATCCATTGATAAAAATTACCGTTTTAATTTTTGAAATTACTATATCAGGCTTTCCCGGAAGTTTTGTATTATAAAGCCTGTATTTCCAGCCAAGTTTTGTTAAAATCTTTCTTACAATTTTTTCAGGCCGTGTATCTTTGCTCCTTATTCGAGACATGCACAACTTGCGCTGTTTTTCTGTTAAATTATCCATATTACTTTATCTTGCTGGTAATAACGCCTTTGACCTCTCCCTCTATCCTAAAATCGTCAGAAGAAAGAAAGGGCTGATATTTTGAATTTAAAGAAATCAGAATAACCTTATCCTTCTCTCTTTTTATTTTTTTAATTAAGGCTTCGCCGTTATTAACGCAAACCACAATACTGCCGCTATCCGCATCATCTATTTTTCTTGCAATAACAAAATCGCCTTCATTTATTTTAGGTTCCATAGAATCTCCTTTTGCCTTAACCATAAAACCTTCAGTGGACGGGAAGCTGAGCAGTCTTGTTGAAATTGGCAATCTATCAATTGGATTTCCGTCTAATACAGATCCGTTTGGTCCACAATGTGCAAGACCGTATAAATTTAAATATGTAATTTGTTTTTCCGGCGCATCTTTCAAAACCTGATAATCCTGCGGGTTATATGGATTTCTTTTTAGATAGCCGTTTTTCTCCAGTTGTCTTAAGTGATGAACAACAACGCTGGTAGATGATAAATCCAGAAGACTTTGCATTTCTCTAATCGTCAACGGTTCATCCGTGTTTTTAATGAGAAGTTTTAAAAATTTTTTTTGTATTGGATGAAGATTATTTTTTCTCATAGTTATCCACAGTTATCTTTCTTTTCTTAGCTTTATTGTATAGTAATTAAAACCTCAAGTCAAGAACACTCTTGACCTGTTCTAATTTTTGTTCTACACTGATTATAGTTATTGCAAAATTAAAGTCGACAATAACTATAATCAAAATTAGATTTTTTATACTTATGGCAAAATCGAATCAAGAAATTATATCAGAAATTAAATCCTATATTGCTGAATGTGGCGGCAGTTATTCTGGTTGGTATGTTGGAATCGCTTCTGACCCAAAACAACGCCTGTTTAACGATCATAATGTTGACGAAAAAAATAGCTCTTGGATTTACCACGAGACCGAAAACTCCAGTTCTGCACGGGATATTGAGGACTATTTCGTTAATACGTTAGGAACAGACGGCGGCACCGGTGGGGGCGATTATTCTTCTCGGTATGTTTACGCTTATAAAAAAACATCTTACACTAACGAGTAACTAAATCTATGAACAACAAAAAAGGACAACCTCAAAAAAGAGGGATAAGCTACGAGAAAAGAAAAGCCAGAGACCATGGAGCAAAACATATAGGTGGTCCAAGTAATCCTGATGCACAGAAAGGAAGACAAAAGCTGGAAATAAAAAACTGGCAAAAACCTGTTCCAAGACCAGAAGTTGTGAGGGCGCGCAGAAAAGGTGTAACAAAATTTATCAGCAAGAGCGGGTTTACAGAGCCTGCTTTGCAATATGGCAGAGAGTGCGAGATGAAGCTATACAAAGGCAAGAAAAAAGTAGTATAATATTAAGGGCTAATCTCGTTTTACTATATTTTTCAGCCGTCTCCTCGCCCGCAAAGCGGGCGTTCAAACAGGCGGGCAAAAAGA
>CAZPHG010000095.1:0-4377 GCA_964586585.1 uncultured bacterium
CCTTATAATATTTTAGCGGTAACTTTTACCAATAAAGCCGCAGAAGAAATGCGAGGTAGAATAAAAAAAATTGCGGGTCCGGAAGGAACAAGCGTCTGGATGTTCACATTTCATTCGCTTGCGTCGCGGATATTAAGATTAGACGGCTCAAAAGAATTCACGATTTATGATGAGCGCGATCAGATAATGGCAATAAAAGAATGTATTAAAAAATTAAAATTAGAAACAAAAAAAATAGCGCCGTCAAAAATTAAAGAAGTCATTTCTCAGGCAAAAAATAATCTTATGGATGTGGAAAGTTTTTTGATAAATGCAGCGGTTCGCTCAGATAAATTAAAAGAAACATTGGGTATGATATACTCAGAATATCAAAAATTACTTTATTCAAACGGCGGGTATGATTTTGCCGACCTTTTAGTTGAAACCATCCGGCTTTTCAAGGAAAAACCTGTTGTTTTGGAAAAATACCGCAGGCAATTTAAGTATATAATGGTTGATGAATATCAGGATACCAACTATGCTCAATATATACTGATAAAAATGCTTGTTCCGCCTGACAATAATATCTGTGTAGTCGGAGACGATGACCAGAGTATATATAGCTGGCGCGGAGCGGATATACGCAATATATTGGAATTTGAAAAAAATTTTAAGGATTCAAAAGTGCTGAAATTAGAAGAAAACTACCGTTCAACTCAAAATATCTTAACTGCTGCCGATAATGTGATAAAAAATAATACAAGCCGCGCTTTTAAAAAATTATGGACTAAAAATAAGGAAGGCGAAATTGTTCAGTGGCAGGAATTTGAATCTGGTAGATCTGAAGCAATTGGAGTTATAAGCGAGATAAATAGGTTGATTCGGGATGAGGGAATAAGTCCGGGAAATATTGCTGTTTTTTACAGAACAAACGCACAATCAAGGACATTTGAAGATGTGTTAAGGTCTTTTGGAATGAATTATAAAATTATAGGTGGCTTAAAATTTTACGAAAGGAAAGAGATAAAAGATATTCTCGCATATATGAGGGTTACTATAAATCCTTATGATGATATCAGTATGTTGAGAATAATTAATTATCCTAATAGGGGGCTTGGAGAAAAAAGTATTTCTGAAATAAAAAAAGCAGCTCTGATAAATTCTAAATCCATATATCAAATAATTACTGAAAACAGCGGAATGTCCGCTCCCGGTGCCGGATTTAATCACATAATAGAAAAGAAATTAAAGCCGTTAAAATTATTGCTAAACCATCTAAAAAAGCTTGTAGAACTTGATGACGCAGGGACACTTGCAAAAGCAGTAATTGAATTATCAGGGTATCGTACTATGCTTAAAGAAAACGATGATTTACAGGCAAGAACGAGATTGGAAAACATTAAAGAATTGGTATCTGCCTTTAAAGAAAAAGAGAATAGAGAAAAATCTATTTCCGAAATACTTAATGAGATAACTCTTTTAACTGATGTTGATTCATGGCAGAGCGAGGATGAATATATTACTCTTATGACAGTACATTTGTCTAAGGGGCTTGAATTTTCATCTGTTTTTCTTACAGGGATGGAAGAAACGCTTTTTCCGCATTATGATGCCGTAAATGATGCGAATGAAATGGAAGAAGAAAGACGACTATGTTATGTAGGTATGACGAGAGCAAAACACCTTCTTTATCTTACATCCGCCTGCAAAAGAATGCTTTACGGACAGATTCGTTATCATATACCGTCACGCTTTATAAAAGAGTGTATGGGGGATGATACCACCATTGTCTATGATTAAATTTGAATTTTCTGCAGGCGGTGTAGTTAGAGAGAAAGGTAAAATTCTTTTAATTAAAGCAAATGGAGTATGGACTTTTCCAAAAGGTCATATTGAAAGAGGTGAAAATTCTGAAATTGCGGCGTTAAGAGAAGTGTTAGAAGAAACAGGATATAGCTGTCGCATAGATAGAAAATTAGATGAAACGCAGTATCTTTTTTTTAGGAAAAAATCTCTTGTCATAAAAAAAGTGAAATGGTTTAAGATGACCGTCATTAAGAATAAAGTTGTTGCCGCCTGTGAAAACTATGAAAAAAAATGGGCAGATTATGATTTCTGCTCTAAACATCTAAAATATGCCTCGGATTTAAAACTAATTGATGAAAAAAATATGGTCGGATAATCCGCAATTTATTGCTATTGCTAAAGCAATTAAATCTAACTTTCGGGAGCGGCCATTGCGAAGCGTTAAGAAAAACGTTTCAGGATTGACAGATAGCGCATTTTCTTCTTTTATTGCTTCCTTATCGGATACGATTAAAATCAATCTGTTAGTTATAATAGAAAAAGAAAAAGACATAATATTTTGGATTGAGAAAATAGAAAGTTTTGCTTTAAAAAAACCGCTGTCATATATTTCAGATTATCCATCCCGCCAAATGGAAGTTATAGAAAAAATCTCATCTTGTCATCATAATATCGTAATAACTACACCGGAAGCAGTCCGTGAAAAGATAATTTCGCCGCAAGAGCTGATTAAAAGAACTCTTACTGTGAAAAAGGGAACTTCATACGACAGCGTCTATAAAACAATTATTGATAGTGGCTATATTAGAACGGATATAGTCGGCGAGGAAGGCGAGTATGCCAGAAGAGGCGAAATAATTGATTTCTGGCCTCCGGGTTCAAATGATCCTATCAGAATATTGTTTGAATTAGATAATGTTCAAAGTATAAAAAATTTTGATTCGAGAACTCAGCGGACAAAAAAATTTTTTGCGAAATGTCCGCCCCCAAATGAAACAAATATTTTACCTGTTGTGTTCGGCAATGCCGCCAAATCAACTATATGTGAATATTTAGGCGATAATTTTGTAGTTGTTTTAACGGAAGAAAAATATAAAAACTGCGATTCGTCGGGGGCGGACATTTCGCCAGCAGATTTATTTAATAGTTTTAATGCCGCTATTATTAGAAAAGTTTATAGTATTAAATCAAACTATGAATTTAAATCCAGAGAACTTTTATGGGCGAATTCTTTTAGTGAGATAAAAAGCGAATTTGATTTTATGAAAGAATCTTCATACAGAGTTCTTTTAACAGCGCCGGGTGAAAGCGAGATTAATAAATTAAGCGAGTTGGTTTTTGAAGAATCCGGCATTACGGGAGAGACATTTATTTCACCTTTAAATAATGGGTTTGTATGCGAGGATATAAAAACAGCGGTTTTTACAATCGGAGATATACTTGGATACCACAGAAGATATGCCGAATCGTTGCCGGTGAAAGTTTATCCGATGGAAGAGTATTCAGATTTAAAAGTCGGCGATTATATCACGCATAAAAAATTCGGGATAGGACTTTTTGAAGGATTAAAAAAACTCACACACAGTAATACAACAAGTTATTTTCTAAAATTAAGATATAGCGGCGGCGGACGGCTCTATGTAGCGGTAGAAAACGCTGATATGGTGCAGAAATATGCAGGATCTTCGGCAATTATCTCTCTTGATTCTTTATCAGGGAAATCATGGAATAAAAAATTACTTATAGTAAGAAAATCTATCAAAGAATTTTCTGAAAAATTAGTTAAACTTTATGATACGCAGATACAAAAAGGCATATCATTTTCTCCTGATATAGAAATGGAGACAGAATTTAACAGTTATTTTTCATATAATTTAACCCGCCATCAAAAAGAATCCATTGATGATGTTTTAAGAGATATGGAATCGGAGAATGCTATGGATAGGCTGGTTTTGGGGGATGTGGGTTACGGAAAAACAGAAGTTGCCATGAGAGCTGCTTTCAGAGCGGTGTTAAATGGGAAACAAGTTGTTTTGATTACTCCAACTGTAATTTTAGCAAGACAGCATTTTCAAAGATTTAGTGAAAGGTTTAGAGGATTTCCTGTAATGATAGATATGTTTTCGCGCTTTGTGGATGCCTCGCAGCAAAAGAAAATTATTGAAAAAATAAATAATGGAAGAGTTGATATTGTTATAGGAACTCATCGTATACTTTCCGATTCATTAAAATTTCCGGCGCTGGGACTTTTTATAATAGATGAAGAGCAGAGATTTGGTGTAGAACAAAAAGAAAAATTAAGATTTAAATATAAACATGTGGATGTTTTGACTTTAACAGCAACACCTATACCGAGAACTTTGTCAATGGCTCTCGGAAAAGTTAAAGGGCTTTCTCTTATAAATACACCGCCGCCAGGCAGATTTGGTATTAAAACGCAGACACTTCCTTATAATATAGATATAATAGTTGAGGCAATTCGGCATGAAGTAAGCCGCGGAGGGCAGTGTTATTACATACATTCAAGAATAAAAACTATATCTCATATAACCGAATTGCTTAAAGAAAAATTAAAAAATGTAAAAATTAAAT
>CAZPHG010000096.1:0-4326 GCA_964586585.1 uncultured bacterium
CTTATAGGCGTTGTTGTAGGATTGGGAATATTTCTTAATATGCTGATGGCAGCTATTTTAGGAGCTTTGCTTCCTATAATTTTTAAGAAAATAAATGTTGATCCTGCGGTAGCAACAGGACCCGTTATTACTACGGCAATAGATATTATCGGGTTGGCGATTTATTTCGGATTAGCTACGGTAATCCTTTTTTAATGTATCATTACAAAACAGACGGCATTGTTATAAGAGGTTATGATTACGGAGAAGGGCATAGGATTATGGTTCTTTTTACGGAAAATTACGGTAAAATTAAAGCGGTTGCAAGAGGGTCAAGAAAAAGCAGGTCAAAATACGGCGCTTCATTAGAACCACTTACCGAAAATCATTTTTTGCTGTATAGAAAACCGGGACGACCTCTTTTTACTATAACCGGTTGCAAAATATTGAACTCTCATTTTAAGTTGCGAAAAAATATGTTGCTTTTCAGTTACGGCTCTTTAATGCTTGAATGTGTAGATATAGTTTGCGAAAAAGAGGATACTTTTGACAGAAATTCATATGAGCTTTTGAAACAGGCATTAAAAGATATGGAAACAGGAGCTACTTCTTCTACTGCTTTACTTTTTTTATTCCGCCTGTTAAAATATGCCGGTTATAGATTGAATTTTTTCAACTGTATCGTATGTGAAAAAAAAGAAGTAGAAAATCCGCAGTTCTCTTTAACATCCGGCGGAATATTATGTTCGCGATGCAGAAAAACGAGCAGTGTCCATTTTCCGATTTCTTCTGAAACAATAAAAAGTATAAGAAAACTTTCTGTTGAAAGAGATTTAGATTCCGAAAGTGAGAATGAAATTAGTAATATAATAAGAAAATTTGTAAAATACCAATACGAAAAAGATTTAAAATCATTAAAGTTTATGCAAATATTTAAAAAATGTACTTCCAAGACCTTATAGAAAAATTAAATAACTTCTGGCGCGATGAGGGATGTCTGATTACTCAAGCTTATGATATCGAAAAAGGAGCAGCAACTTTTAATCCTGCAACTTTTTTTTACGGATTCTTAAAAAAACCTGTCCAAATTGCGTTTGTTGAACCTGTCCGCCGTCCGACTGACGGTCGCTACGGAGAAAATCCAAACCGTCTTCAACGGTATTATCAATATCAGGTTTTATTAAAACCTGCGCCGGATGATATTCAAAATATTTATAGAAATTCCTTAAAATGTCTTAATATTTCACCATCAAATCATGATTTGCGGCTTGTAAAAGATGATTGGAAATCACCGACACTTGGTGCGTGGGGGCTTGGATGGGAGGTTTGGCTTGATGGATTGGAAATAACCCAATTCACATATTTTCAGCAAATGGGCGGCATAACCCTTAAAGAAATTCCTGTTGAATTAACTTATGGATTGGAACGAATAGCTATGTTTCTGCAAGGTGTAGAAACCGTATATGATATAAAATGGAATAAAGATTGGACTTATGGCGATATTCATCTTGAAGATGAAAAACAATTTTCGAAATATAATTTTGAAGAGTCGGATGTTGAGTTTCAGAGAATGTTGTTTGAAAAATACGAAAAAAACTGCCGAAAGCTTCTTGAACAAAATCTTATAAGACCTGCTTATGATTTTGTATTAAAAGCATCGCATTCTTTTAATTTACTTGACGCAAGAGGTGTTGTAAGTGTATCGGAAAGAAATAAATATATAGAAAGAGTTCGCCATCTATCTAACGCTGTAGCAAAAGAGTTTGTGAAAAAAAATGAATAATTATCCTGTTTTAATAGAAATCGGATACGAAGACCTACCGCCGGAATCAGTAGAAATACTTACCCGCCAATCTTATAAAATAATGTCCGCTCTTCTAAAAAATAAAAGAATAGAATTTAATGGACTTAATACTTTTGTTTCTGTCCGGCGCCTGACAATTGTAATTAAAGAAATTGCTTCTCATCAAACCATGCTTTATACGAAAATAAAAGGTCCGCCTTATGCTATAGCTTGCGATAAGGAAGGTGTGCCTACAAATGCAGGAAAAGGATTTGCCTCAAAAATGGGAGTGGATTTTAAGAAATTAATAAAGCAGGATAATTATTTGTTTTATGTTGTCCAAAAACCCGGTGAGGCGGTGCGTGGAATGCTTTCAGAATTGCTCTGTGAATTTCTTAAGAGTTTTAATTTTCCTATTACAATGAAATGGAGTGATTTTGATTTTCAATTTCCAAGACCAATACGACATCTGTTAGTAAAATTCGGCAAAACTTCTCTAAAAATTAAATTAGGAAATGTTCAAAGTGGACGAACTACTCGTGGGCATTATATTTTTGCAAATAAAAAAATAACAATTGAAAACATAGAGGATTATGAAAAAATTTTAAAAAGAAATTATGTTATAATCAATCAGAATGACAGAATGGATAGTTTAAAGAAAGCCATTATAAGAACACTTAAATATACAAACGGACGCCCTACAATGAAAGAAGAACTTTTAAGAGAATTAAACAATTCCATTGAATTTCCAACCGGTATCAGAGGAAAATTTCCCGCTCAATATCTAAATATACCGCGAGAAATAATAGAAGCGTGCCTCATCCATCATCAGAAATATTTTCCCGTTGAAGATAAAGAAGGTAATTTGCTGAATAGTTTTGTGGCGGTGAGGGACGGTATTTCAGTAAATTTAGAAAAAATAAGAAAAGGTTATGAAAAAGTTCTTATTTCGCGGCTTAATGACGCTGATTTTTTTCTGAATAAAGATAGACAGCATTCGCTTCAATACTACTATGAAAAACTAAAAAAAATTACTTTGCCTTTAAATTTAGGTACTCTTTACGATAAAGTCCAAAGAGTTGAAAATCTTGTTGCCACTCTCTGTAAAACGCTTAATAAAAACGAAAATTTTATAGGGACAAGCCGAAGAATAACTCAACTTGCTAAAGCCGATATTACAACATTGATAGTAGAAGAGTTCCCGGAACTTGAAGGAATTATCGGCAGAATATACGCTATTAAAGATGGTGAAACAAAAAAAGTTGCCGATGGTATTTTAGGGCAGTATCAGCCGCGGACTTCTGAAGATAAAATACAATGTTCCGAAGAAGCCGGAGTTTCGGGAATAGCAGACAGAATAGACACGCTTACAGGAAATATAGGCAAAGGCGCAGAGCCGTCAGGTTCAGAAGATCCTTTTGGAATGCGAAGAACGGCAAAAGGATTAATAAGAATATTAACGGAAAAGAAATGGGATATCAATATTAATGAATTAATCGAAGAAAATATAAAATTTTATTTAAAACAAAAAATAACATTTAAGCCAACTGCAATTGAAAACATAAAAAAATTCATTTTTTCACAAATGAAACAGCACTTAAAAGAGATATTTTCTTACGATGTCCTTAATTGTGTCCTAAAAGAAGAAGAATTAAATCCTTATATTACATTTAAGAAAGCAAAAGCGATAGAAAAAATAAAAAAGAGCAGGGGTTTTGATTCGCTTATTACTGCTTTTAAGAGAATTAAAAATATCTTAAAACAGGCAGAAGAAAAAAATATAATTATTCCTGAAAAATACGATGTAAAGTTATTGAAAGAAAAAGCAGAAAAGGATTTAAGCGTTAAATACAACGCAACTTTATTAGATGTTTCTGACAAATTAAAGGAAAAAAATTTTTATGGAGCATTAAAAATACTTTCATCTATCAGAGGTGAAGTAGGTAAATTTTTTGATAAAGTTTTAGTAATGGCGCCGGAAAAAAAGTTAATGAAAAACCGGCTTGCGATGTTAAAAAATATAGTTGAACTATTTTTTACTGCGGGAGATATATCAAAACTTTAATTTGGTTTTGGATTGGTAGTCATTCCGAATACGATAAACTAATTAAACGGTTGTAATATCATAGAATGAACTATCGGATAGTGGATAAGTATGCTTCACGATATTCATAATTTGAAAATGTATTATGTTTTTTATAGGGCGGATAGTCTTTTCCTATCTGAAAATGATCCTGAAAATAAGAATCATGCTACCTGTAATATTTTATCAAATAATTTACTTCTTTCAACCTGCACCTTTTTAGCCATCTCATTATCCGTATATCTTTTAGCTTTTTTATCTAATTCTTCAAAAATAATTCCTTTTTTCAGGCATTTGTGGGCATCAGAAATACTTTTCAATCTATGGTCGACCTGGTTTAGATGGGCAGTTGGGGAAGGAGTGAACGCTGGCATAAGCCAGGAGGAGTGAACGACTGAGTAGGAATCATCTGCAAAAAACATATGCTGAAGTTAAGTGATCAGGAAGTAATGGAACAGGTATTGGAGAATCCGTATATGCA
>CAZPHG010000097.1:0-4315 GCA_964586585.1 uncultured bacterium
CAATGAGTTCTTCTGCTCCTCTTAAAATATTTTCCCACTGATTATTTTTCATTTTGTTATTTTAATAAAAATTTAATATTTAATCAAATTTTCAAAAACTTGACTTTGGAAATGGTAAGAAACATGGTAACCCCCTGCTAAAGAAGCGGCGATTAATTAAGTTAATATGTTTTGTAGAAGTTGGATTAAAGAAATTAGTAGAAGCGTTAAAAAAAAGAAGTAAAAACTAACATTAATCCACCCGTTATTCCTATTACTGTTGTAATATCCATAATTTTTTTTGTAGTATTATATTCTCATTATCTTTTTTTTTAATCTGTCAAGAAGAAATTCTCTGTCTTTTGTAAGTTTATTATCTAATCTATCTATACTCTTCGGAAACTCTTCGGAAATTTTTCCGGACCGCAAGTCAGGTATAAGAGGAGCAATAGGCGAACTAAAAAAAGGCATATCGCCGATAAACTTCTTAAATTTAGATGATGCGGATTCCTACCCCTATTCCCGCTGATGAAAAACCCATTGCCGACGGTGGCGGGGGTCAGAATCGAACTGACGACACCGTGATTTTCAGTCACGTGCTCTACCGACTGAGCTACCCCGCCGCCAAAAATTAACGCATTTTCTCTTTTTGGGCGGTCAAAAGATTGTTCAACAAAAAGTTTTATAACAAGTGCCGGTACTGCATAAAGTATATCAAACTGATCTTGTTCTCTTCTTCCTTCAGTAATTTCTTTTGTTCTAAGTAATGTTCTTTAATAGTTATTCTTTATCCTTTCAACTATCTTTCCTGTATTTTGAGATAATCGCGACATATCCATGGCATCTATAGAAGTCTCCCATAAACTGAAACATGGACCTAAATTTTTAAATAAAAGATAACGGATATTATCGCAAGAAAAATTTACTACATTAAGAAAGTTCCCGGTAGAAAGTAGATTTACCGCATCCTGCCGCTCTGCTATTTTTTCTAAAAATTTAATTGTTTTTTATCGGCATCCATTGATTTTCCGCTAAATTACAAACTTTTTTTATACTATTTTTTGTTTATGTTACTTTAATCTGCAGGAAAAGTCAATTGTGTAGGAGCAAAATGAAAATGTCCCCTTTTAGTATAATAACCTCTGCTAAATATTTAGTGGTTAAAGAAGTAAAAAGCAGAGGAGGACAGAATGAACCCCAAAGACCTTCATAAAGAGATACCCTCTGATATGAATCTTGACTGGGTATTTGCTTTTTTGGAAACCTGCGACTAATCATCCATGGAGATTGCAAAATAAATCTTTTTTAAATAGAATTAATAACACAAAGTCGCAAAGGGTTGGAGTATAAAAAAAACTATTACAAGAAAAATATATGTAGGTTTTTGAAATTTAAAAAGTGACATTTTCATTTTGCTCCTACAATTTTACGGATGCTTCTTGGGATAAGTAGAGTTAAAAATATCTCTCTTTTCTTTTCTGAATACTGGATTCTTACTTCCTCTTACTAATTTTAAAAATCAGTTTTTTTAATTTGATTTTGTCAAAGAATCCCATATCTTTAAATTTCGCACCATAAATATAGGCTCATGTACTTTTCCTTACCCTTTTTACTATAGATTCAATTGTATATATTTTCTTGATTTTGGATTTTCTTCTTTCATGCTCTATTCCTCCAAAAGTGCGCAGTATTCACCGCACATTGTGCAGGCATCATCAGAACGAGAGGGATATTTTTTTCTTATCTCTTTTAACCTAAAAGAATTTAAAGCATACTCTTCCATTTTTTTCCAATTAAGATTTCGGCGGGCATGTGACATTTTATCATCAATCCTGCGCGCGCCCGGCAAGTGTCTTGCTATATCAGCGCTATGAGCTGCAATTTTAGAAGCAACAACACCCTGAATCACATCTTCTATATCAGGCAAATGAATATGTTCAGCAGGTGTAAGATAACACAAAAAATCTGCGCCTTTCCACGCTGCAAGCGCTCCTCCTATCGCACCGACAATATGGTCAAAACCGGCGCCGATGTCAGTGGTGAGAGGTCCCAACACATAAAAAGGAGCACCATCGCATATTTCTTTTTCTTTTTTGACATTTTCTTCTATCATATCAAGCGGCACATGGCCAGGCCCCTCAATCATAACTCCAACCCCGTGAGAACGACATCTTTTAGCAAGTTCGCCCAAAACTTCTAATTCAGCATATTGGGCATTATCAGAAGCATCTGCAATACAGCCAGGTCTCAATCCATCTCCAAGCGATAGCGTCACATTATAAGTACGGGCTATATCAAGAATTTCATCAAATCTTTCATAAAAAGGATTTTCTTGATTGTTTTTTTTCATCCACCGCATAAGCAAGTTTCCACCCCTTGACACCATACCGCCTATGCGGGAAGCAGAATCATATACACGAATAACATCTTTTGTTACCCCCGAGTGAATGGTCATAAAATCAACACCGAGCTCTGCCTGAGTTTTAACAATATTTATAAAATCATCTGCGGATGTGCCATCGGTACCCTTATCGCATATAGCGGCATATACAGGCACGGTTCCGACAGGAACATCAGATGCGTCCAGCACCATTTGCAATATTTCTTTCCAGGATTTGTCTATAGTTAAATCCATAACGGTATCAGCGCCGCATTCCACCGCCACTTTTAATTTGGTAAGTTCTAATTTTACATCGCTGATATCGGGCGAACCCCCTATATTAGCATTTACTTTTACTGTCAGACCTTCGCCTATTGCAGTTGGCGAGGATATATGTTTGCGGGATATATTCAACGGAACAACAACTTTTCCTTCCTTAATTTTTTCTTGAAGTATATCTAAATTTATATTTTCATCTCGGCAAATTTGTTCAAGTGCGTTTTTCATAAAATTCCTTTTCTATATCGTATATTTTAAACCTCATATCCTTAAATATTTTTGACGAATCACTGGATATGAGTTTTCCCATTTCTTCAAGAACCCTTAACCCTTCTTTTACGCGATTAAAACTTGCAGCAGGAATATCATTTAATTTTTTTCTGATTCCTTCTGATGTTTCACGAAGTATATCCTCGCCTGTATCCCGCCCTTTTATAATTTTAGGATAGACACCGCAAACTGTCTGCCATAGACCATGCCGAAGAACTCTTATGCTATCGGTAATATCCTTATCTCTTAAAAAAAATCTCGCCCAATCCTCCACTACCCTTAATCCCTCCGAAACCCTGTTAATATTTGCGTCTATTATCGCTTTTTTTAATTTATCATTTTTCATAATTTAAGATTATTTTATTTGACCAAAGATGTCAAATTTGTAGGAGCAAAATGTTAGGAGCAGCAATGTATATAACGATAAAAACGCTATGGAATTTTATTTGACTTTGAGGTTATTCTTTTGAAGAACAAAAAGAATCTTACTTTGAAGCAAGCAGACTATCTTGACCGCTTATGTAAAATTAATATTCCGATATATAAGGCTATGCTATTAAAAGAAAGTTTCCTTGAGATTTACGAATGTAAAACTCCGGAGAAAGCAGAGGAAGTATTAGATTGCTGGATTAAAGAATCAAAAGAGAGTGATATAGAATCTTTCAAAAAATTAGCGGAAAGTTTTAAAGATAAAAAGCAGTATATTTTAAATTGGTTTATAAAAAAGATTAGTTCATCTATTTCAGAAGGTTTTAACAACAAGATCAAAAGGCTCAAAAGAATGGCTTACGGATACAAAGACATCAATTATTTTAGATTAAAAATTCATCAACATTGCGGGCTCTTAAATCCCAGAATAACACTATATGTCCACCATAAATAAGAAAGAACCAAAAAATCCTGCCTTTGATAATTTCATTGTCTGGATTTAGTTAATAAATTTAGATTTGATTTCGCAGTAACATTACCGGGCTCAATGGCAAGAATGAGCCGATAAATTCGTTTAGCATCATTAATCCTGCCTAAACGATAATTTATATTGCCATTATAAAGAAGCGCTCTTAAATTTGCAGGATCAAGATAAAGCAGCTCATCAATTATTTTTATTGCTTCATCCCAACTGCTTTCTTTAATTAGTTTATCTGCTTCTTTAAAAAGTTTATTAATTTCATTGACAGGTTTAATATGATTAAAAGCAGCAGAAACTCTTCTTATATTCATAGCAGCAAATTTAAACTCATTATTAATTTCAAGAGCTCTTATATACGCTTTTAATGCTTCTTTTAAGTTACCTGCTAACTCGTGATAATGTCCGTAATTATTCCAAATTTTTTCATCATCCGGCAAAAAACCTTCTGCTTTTAGTATTAAAATTCTATCGTATAATGCGATCGCTTCTGAAAAATT
>CAZPHG010000098.1:0-4315 GCA_964586585.1 uncultured bacterium
TTTAAATGTCTTCACATTTATCGGACGGCTTGACATTTCAGGCGCTCTTTGATTGAGCTTATTTGCTATTTTTTTCAGTCTATTTAATGGACCTTCGGCAATTTCTATATTTAACGCAAGAAGATCTTTTGCTTTTACATAACCAGCTTTTTCAAAGAAATTTATGTAATATTTATGATTGTACGGCATCATCAACCGCGGCGGCATAGAAAATCCTTCTATAATAATTCCAAGTTCATCATTTGAAGATGGATTCATAGGTCCCATTATTTTTTTCATACCTCTTTCTGCAAGTGTTTCTTCGCAAATTTTTAGAAGTTTCATCGCGGTTTCTTCATTATCCATACATTCAAAAAACCCAAAAAAACCTGTTTTTTCGTTATGAAATTTATTATAATTAAAATCAATAATTGCCGCTACTCTTCCTGAAATTTTATCTCCCTCATAAGCAAGAAAAAGTTTTTTTAAGGCATGCTCATAAAATGGATTTTTATCTGAAAGAAGATGTTTTATATCTATATTTAACTTAGGCACCCAGTTTGGATTCTTTTTATAAATATGAAAAGGCAAATCAATGAATGACTTAAATTGTTTTTTCGTTTTAACAGGGATTATCTTTATTTTGACCGCCATAAATTTTTCATCCATACATCCAATCTGCTTTTCATCGATTCGGGCTCTGTATATTGGGATTGTCCGGGTATAATTTTAAGCATTTTTCCAACATCACAAAATACTTTAAGGGCTTTATCTATGTGTTTCTGATTAAATGTAGCCATTACCGAGACCCTTATAAGAGAGCGATTTTTAGGAACAGCAGGACTTACAATCGGCGTTGTAAATATACCTCTGTCATAAAGAAGTTTCCACATCTTAAACGCCAGAATGCTGTCTCCTACAACAAGAGGAATAATTGGAGTCACACTTTGCCCCAAATCATACCCCATTTCTTTAAACCCATTTCGCAATTTATCCGTATTCTCCCATAATGACTTAATTCTCTTTTTACTTTTTTCCAATATATCAAGCACAGCTAATACTGCTGCTACATTTGACGGTGCAGCAGAAGCAGAAAATATAAGTGAGCGAGCATTATGTTTAAGATAATGAATAATATTCTCATTGCCTGCTACAAAACCGCCTATTGAAGCAAATGCCTTGGAAAATGTTCCTATAATTAAATCTATTTCATCTTCTACTCCAAAATGTTCCGCCGTACCTCTTCCATTCTCACCCATAACCCCAATTCCATGAGCGTCATCTACAATAATCCTCGCCTGATATTTTTTTGCAAGCGAAACTATTGAAGGTAAATCAGAAAGATCTCCTTCCATACTGAATACCCCGTCAACTACAATAAGTTTTCCCTTTGAAGCATCGCAACTTTTTAATTTATTTTCCAGGTCATTCATATCATTGTGATTATATCTTAACATTTTGCCAAAAGAGAGCCGGCATCCATCAATAATAGAAGCGTGGTCATATTTATCGGTAATAACTATATCGCCCCTGCCAACAAGAGAACTTATAACACCAAGATTGGTCTGCATACCTGTTGTAAATAAAAGAGCTGTCGGTTTTTTGACAAACTCCGCTAATCTTTCTTCCAATTCTACATGCATGGAAAGAGTGCCATTTAGAAATCTTGAACCAACGCAGCCCACTCCGAATTTTTCAGTAGCGTTCACGGCTGCTTTTATAACAGATGTATTGGAAGTAAAGCCCAGATAATTATTAGAGCCCATCATTATCATTTTCCTGCCTTCAACAGTAACAACTGGATTTTGTCCTGATTCCATTACATGAAAATAAGGAAAGCAACCAAGAGCCATTACTTCTTTTGCCGTTGTAAAATTTTCGCATTTACTAAATATATCAGCCATAGTTTATCCTTTTGAAGGATTGTAAATGAATAAGGTTTTCATTTACAATCCCTTACATCCATCCCATCTTTAAATACCAATTATAAGTATCTTTAAATCCTTTTTCAAGTTTATAGTCAATTTCAATTTTCATAGTTTGAGTTTCGTGAACAACCCAATTAGCTGCAAGCATTTCTTTTACCTTATCGGAATTTAATTTAGCGGAAGTACCTTTAATTTTTCCGGATATATCACCTATAAGACCTGTAAGTTTAATAAATGAATGCGGCAATGTCAAACATCTAACTTTTTTATTTAATGTTTTACTTAAAATTTCTGCAACTTGTTCCCAACTGTAATTAGATCCGTCGCTTAAAAATTTTTCATCATTTACAGAAACATTTATTATGCCTTTGACGCAATCATCTATATGTATAAAACTTAATCTTTCAGCAAATCGTGGTTTTAAGAAAAACCCTTTTTGAGCCATTTTAAAAACAGATAAAAAATCATTATCTCTCGGACCATAAACGGCAACGGGTCGGACAATAGAATAATTTTTAAGATTTCTTACCCAAACTTCCCCTTCTTTTTTACTTTTTCCGTAATCAGAAACAGGTCCGCTTTCTTGCGGACCCCATGCTGCCTGTGATGAAACATAGATAAATTTTTTTAATGTTGGATTAAATTTTTTAACGGCATCTACAAAATTTTTTGTGCCGCAGCTATTTATTCTGTAGTATTCCTTATTATTCAGTGTTCTGACTATTCCTGCTAAATGATATATTTCATCTGCATCTTGGACTGCGTTTTCAATATCATATAAATTTGTTAAATCGCTTAAAACATACTTTATACTGCAGCCTTTTAACCATTTCAGATTAGAATTACTTCTGACCATACAGTGGACATTATAATTTCTTTTCAGCAATTCATTTATCAAGTGGCTGCCGATAAAGCCGTTAGAACCTGTAACAAGCGCTGTTTTAGTCATACTATTTTTCTCCATTGATAGCCTGGTTCTGTCAAAAATATCTTCTTATAAGCCTGCAATATATAGGCAATTTATAGATGATATCTTTTATTCCCTCCCCAATCCTTACCCATATCTCAAATTTTTTAACTGTATTTTTTTCTAATCTCTATCGCTCATTTTTTCATATTTTTCATTAAAATTTTGACAGTATCATAATTTACTATACGCAATCCATGAACCATGAATATTACAGTGAGAAATCACCGTTAATTTCCCAGTATCCGCTTTAAGATGAAGCGCTGCAGCCGGATTTAATCTCTCAGGAGTAAGGATAACCCTTGAAAGAAACTTCTCATCTAAATAAAAATCAATACTGCCGATAAAATGTTCCGGCAGCATCGGATGAACTATTTCTCCCATTCTCACATGCACATCCTTACATCCGTCAAGAAGACCGCAGGTTTTAACTACTGTAATCTGAGGGATATGCTTTTTTTCAAGTTCCGTTAGTTCTTCAGAATTTTCAGGTAATTTGATTGCATCATCTGTTTCCTTAAATTGTTCTTTCGGCGCATGACAAACCGGACAACTTTCAGGCACTTCACTTTCAAGATTTATATAACCAGACACTTGACATACATATTTTTTCATTTCTTTTACCTTCTTTTACTTAAATACTCAAAATCCGCCAACGCCGCTGTTGCGCCATTGCCACAGGCAACAACAATCTGTTTGGCGTAAACATCCGTTACATCGCCGGCAGCAAATATTCCTGAAACAGAAGTTCTGCACTGACTGTCAACCAGTATCTCTCCCATACTATTTTTTTTAACCTCCTTTATATAATTAGATACGGGATTTGAACCTATCTCAATAAAAATACCGCCCACAGAAACATCCAAAGTTTTATCTTCTTTTTTTATTGTTATCCCCGCAACAAATTTATCGCCATAAATTTTTTCTATTTTTGTCTTATTATAGATAACTACTTTTTGGCTGTTTTTTGCTTTTTCAATCATTACAGTATCAGCGCTCAATTCATCGGCAATATCTATTAAATAAATCTTACTGGCAATTTTAATAAGCTGAAGCACCGCATCCAGCGCTGAATTGCCACCGCCAATAACCGCAACATCTCGACCCGCAAAAAGAGGTCCGTCGCAAGTAGCGCAATAAGTAATACCTTTATTTTGAAATTTATCCTCCCCTTCCACATTAAGTTTTCTTGGCGTTCTACCTGTAGCAAGGATTACACTTTTCGCCTGATACTCCCCTTCGGTGGTTTTTATTTTAATGACATCACCTGATTTCTCAACTAAACTGACTTCTTCGTCCTCTCTTAATTGAACATCAAATTGAAGAAGATGTTCCCGAAATTTCTCGACAAGGTCAACGCCGGTAATAAACTGATACCCCGTATAATTTTCTATATCCGAACTTAATGCCGTCTGACCGCCGACATCTTTTGATATTATCA
>CAZPHG010000099.1:0-4257 GCA_964586585.1 uncultured bacterium
AGAATTTCTTTTCTTTTTCCTGCTTTAAAGCATTTAAACTTCCCAGATGGGTTGCTTTTGATTAGTTATTTTTTAGACAAAGGTTGGTTTTTAATTGCGGAATCGCTGAGGGCTGCATCAAAAATCTAAACGAAGAGTTAAAAAGAAAATATAATGAATCAAATCCGGCAAAATTAAGGAGTGAGAGACTTCAATTACAGAAGAAATTGTCTAATGCAGTTAAGAATAGAAAAAGAATGATGAGGGTGGTATAATGGTTATGTTGGACAATGTAGTAAAAGTTTTGTATAAATTAAATACAAATCATAAAAAAAATGAGGCAATTCAGAGAATTGCCAATTTGGTTAATAAATTATAATAAAAAAGTCCTTAATATATTTTGAAAAATCATTTTTTAGGGAATCCTAAGTATAGAGATACTATTATAATTATTTAAAAATTGAAAAAGGAGAATTTAGATGAAAAAAGCATTAATTACAGGAATAACAGGGCAGGATGGTTCATATTTAGCAGAATTCTTGCTTGAAAAAAAATATGAGGTTCATGGCATGGTCCGCAGAGTAGCAATTGAAGACCCGACACACAGGTTATGGAGAATAAATCATATTTTAGATAAAATTATTATACATCCCGGGTCACTTGACAGTTACGCCAGTGTGTTTAATATAGTTGAGAAAGTAAAGCCCGATGAATGTTATCATTTAGCTGCCCAGAGTTTTGTAAGTTATTCATTTGAAGATGAATTTTCTACAATTATTACAAACATAAACGGCACACATTTTGTTTTATCCGCAATAAAAGAAAAAGCGTCTCATTGTAAAGTATATTTTGCTGCATCGTCTGAAATGTTTGGTTTGGTAAAGGAAAGTCCCCAGAATGAAGAGACCCCATTTCATCCCCGTTCACCCTATGGCATTTCAAAGGTAGCAGGTTTCCATCTTGCCAGAAACTACCGTGAGGCGTATAATATTTTTACTTCATCCGGCATATTATTTAATCATGAATCACCAAGAAGGGGCTTTGAATTTGTGACAAGAAAGATAACATCTGCTGTTTCAAGAATAAAGAACGGGCTGGAAAATAAGTTAGTGCTTGGCAATTTATACGCAAGGCGTGACTGGGGGTATGCGGGCGATTATGTCCAGGCTATGTGGCTGATGCTTCAACAGGATATTCCGGATGATTATGTGATAGCAACCGGAGAGACCCATACTATAAAAGAATTTGTTGAGAAGGCGTTTACTGCGGGTGGATTTGAAATCAAATGGGAAGGCGAGAAGTATGAGGAAAAAGGGATAGATAAAAAATCAGGAGAAATATTAGTTGAGATTAATTCGGATTATTACAGACCCTCAGAAGTCCAATTGCTGTTAGGCGATACAACTAAAGCAAAAAGCGTTATTAGCTGGCAGCCGACAGTAAAATTTGAGAAACTGGTAGAAATGATGGTTAGTGTGGATATAGATAAATTAGCAAAGGACTAAGTTAAAAAATGGAACAAAAAAGATATATTATTTGGTCAAAAAAAAGAATAAACTTAAAAGATGATTTCCAAAGAAAATGGTATATTCAATAGGTTCTGCTGTGAAGAGAAATCTTCAAAGAGAATCAGAAATTTTACTTTTCACTCTTTTTTTGTTAAAATCTCTTTATCGGTTCGTTATTGCTGGAGGCAATTCGAATTCTTGACAATATTGAGGCATAATTATAATAAAGCAAAAAAAGGTAATATCAAAAGTTTACGGAAAAGAGAAATAAACTGATTTTTGTAAGGTGTATCTAAAAGCAATTATTGAATATGATGGAACTAACTATTTCGGTTGGCAGATTCAACCTGATAAACCTACTGTTGAAAAAGAAATCCGTCGCGTTCTTAAAAGATTATTTTCTAAAGAAATAAATATAAAATATGCAAGTCGCACCGACAGAGGTGTTCACGCAAGAGGGCAGATTATAACTTTTGAAGCGCCACTGGATATACATACTATAAAAATACAAAAAGCACTTAACTCTTATCTTGCAGAAGACATAAGGATAAAAGAAATAACCGCATGCGATTTAAAATTTAAACCCCGTTATGATATTAAATCAAAATTGTATATATATTCAATTCTAACTGCGTCTATAAATGACTGTTTTTTGAGAAATTTTTCTTGGCATATACCGGAAAAACTTGATTGGAAAATTATTAGAAGATGCGCTAAAATTATAACCGGAATGCATGATTTTAAACTTTTCTCATCCTGCGATAATAAAGAAAAAAATACTAATATTTATATAGAACAGTGTTTTATCAAAAAAACAGGTAATATATATAAGATACATTTTCAGGCGAGAAATTTTTTAACTTATATGATAAGATTTTTAGTTGGTTTTATGATAGAAGCAGGCAAAGGCAGAGAAACGGAGGAGCGATTGGAAATGTTATTAAAAGGAAAAGGAAAGAAAAATAATTATTGCGCTCCGGCAAGGGGGTTGCTTTTAATGGCTTGTTTTTCTTAACGCTTCGCAGGTGCCGAAGGGGGGATTCGAACCCCCACAGGTTGCCCCACACGGTCCTGAACCGTGCGCGTCTGCCAGTTTCGCCACTTCGGCATATGTTGTATTTTACGGTTTAAAATTTAAATTGTCAAGGTAGAGAATATGTAAAATAGGAATTACGGGCTATTGATACTGTCAAAATTTTAATGAGTGTGCCGAGTAAAGCGTGTTAGTTCTTATTAGTGAAAGTCCAATTTAGGCAAAGGTTAGCCATCAGATCAACACCAAATTTTGCGTTTAGTTATGTAACGAACTAAATAAAACCAAAAGGCGGGAAGTATATATCTGTAGCAAAAGCGAACAGATTGAGAATAGGATACGATTTTTCCATAGAGAAAGAGCATGTTCACAGTTAGGGCAGAAATATTACATAAAAAATGGTGTAGGGAATAAAAAATATTGTTTATAAATTGCCTGTATATTGCAGGCTTATAAGAAGA
This sequence comes from uncultured bacterium, assembly GCA_964586585.1. Taxonomy (GTDB): domain Bacteria; phylum CG03; class SLGR01; order SLGR01; family CAZPHG01; genus CAZPHG01. The sequence continues at coordinate 2,982 of CAZPHG010000099.1, forward strand.
TATTTTTGACAGAACTTAAATTATAGAGGAGGTAATAAAAATGGGGAGTATTAAGGGAACAAAAACGGAAATGAATTTGCTGGCGTCTTTTGCCGGGGAATCACAGGCAAGAAACCGCTACACTTATTTTTCAAGTGTTGCCAAAAAAGAAGGTTATGTGCAGATTTCCAATATTTTTCAGGAGACAGCAGATAACGAGAAAGAACATGCTAAAAGATTTTTTAAACTTCTTGAAGGCGGTGATGTAGAAATACAGGCAGCCTATCCATCGGGAATAATAGGTTCAACCGAAGAAAATCTTAAAGCGGCAGCAACAGGAGAAAATTTAGAATGGAGTAAACTCTATCCTGAAGCGGCTTCTGTTGCCGAAGAAGAAGGGTTTATAGGGATAGCAGAACAGTTTAGAAATATTGCTAAGGTTGAAAAACAACACGAAAAAAGATATTCAGGACTGCTGAATAACTTAAAAACAAATACTGTATTTAAAAAAGATACAGTAGTAAAGTGGAAATGCAATAACTGCGGATATATTCATGAAGGAGCGGAAGCGCCTGAACGATGTCCTGCTTGTGAGCATCCAAAAGCTCATTTTGAACTGTTGTGCGAGAACTGGTAAAAAAAGAGGAGGTGATGCCTATGTAAGAGTTGGGAGTAACGAGTTGGAGAGTTAGGGATTGAGAGTTTGGGAGTTAGGAGTTGTAGTTGCCCGATTTATCGGGCATTATAGAGTTGGGGGTTTGATTTATAAAACCCGAAAAAAATTGGAGGAAAAAAACTATGAAAAACGTAATTGAAGAAAAAGGAATGCCCCTTTTAGGAGATAAGTTTCCGGAAATGAAAGTACAGACAACCCATGGAGCAATAGAACTTCCCAACCATTTTGCAGGGAAGTGGTTTGTTTTGTTCAGTCATCCTGCTGATTTTACGCCTGTGTGCACTACTGAATTTGTTGCCTTTCAAAAAAGATATGACAAGTTCAAGGCTTTAAATTGCGAATTGATAGGTCTTAGTGTTGACCAGGTATTTGCTCATATCAAGTGGGAAGAATGGATAAAAGAAAATTTAGATATTGAAATCCAATTTCCAATAATTGCCGATACTGGATTAATTGCCGAGAAACTTGGTCTTATTCATCCTGGAAAGGGAACAAATACGGTGAGGGCAGTATTTATAGTAGATGATAAGGCAAAAATCCGAATAATTCTTTATTATCCTCAGGAATTAGGCAGGAATATAGACGAAATCGTAAGAGTAGTGAAAGGAATGCAGATATCCG
>CAZPHG010000100.1:0-4153 GCA_964586585.1 uncultured bacterium
GGGATATTTAATTGCCTGCGAAGAACTTATAAAAGAATTAAGAAAAGTACAACTTCCGTATAATTTCAATATTATAAATCAGAAAATTTTAGAAGTTGTGTTGAACGAGCGGAAAAAAACGCTTGCTTCGCTTGCAAAACTTATAGGACTTAAAGATAAATTGTTTAAGGAACTTTCATTATTAAAAGGTATTGAACCGTTTCCATCGCAGGCAAATTTTATTTTAATGAAATTAGAACAAAAAGAAAAAATTTTGACAGCAATTAAAAAAAATAATATCAGAGTAAGAGAATTTTCCTCGCCTGCGATGAAAAATTTTCTGAGGGTTACAATAGGAACAGAAGAAGAAAACAGGCATTTTATATCTGCGATAAAGGAGGCGGTATGATAAGAACAGCAGAAAAAGAAAGAAAAACAACAGAGACCCAAATTTGTGCGAAAGTTAATTTAGACGGAGAGGGTGTCTATAAAATAGAGAGTCCGCTTGGATTTTTAAATCATATGCTGGAACAATTAAGCAAACACTCCGGAATAGATATGGAATTGAAAATAAAAGGCGATACCAATATTGACGCTCATCACACGGTTGAGGATACTGCTATAATTTTAGGGCAGACACTAAACGAGGCACTGTTTGACTGCAAGGGTATAGAAAGGTATGGAGCGGCGGTGCTTGTTATGGATGAAACAAGATGTGATGTGGCTCTTGATTTAGGAGGCAGAGCGAAACTTGTTTATAATGTGGAATTTTTTACACCCTGGGTTCAGGGAGAAGATTTTGATTATTCACTGATAAAAGAATTTATGGAGGCGTTTGCATCAAATTTAAAAGCGACAATACACATAAATCTTGTTTACGGTGAAAATAATCATCATATAGCAGAAGCAGTTTTTAAGGGGCTTGCCAGAGCGTTAAAACAGGCACTAAAAATTACAGGTTCCGCTATCCCGTCAACTAAGGGGGTTGTCCAGTGATAATTATACCTGCTATTGATATAAGGGGCGGAAATTGTGTGAGATTAATTCAAGGGCGGCTTGAAGAAGAAACTATATATTCAAGCGATCCGATGCTTATGGCAAAACTATGGCAGGCGCAGGGTGCGGAATGTCTTCATATAGTTGACCTTGATGGCGCGTTTTCCGGTAAGATGAAAAACGCTGATATAATTTATAAAATTATTAAAGAAATTTCTATACCGGTGCAGGTTGGCGGCGGAATAAGGGACTATGATACTGTAAAAGAATTAATTGAAAAAGGCGTTCATAGGGTAATAATAGGTACGGCAGCTGTTTATGACAAAGATTTTTTGAAAGCAATTATAAAGAAATGGCCGGATAATATTACTGTAGGAATTGATTCTTTTTCCGGAAAAGTTGCTATAGGCGGCTGGCGTAATATTACTGCAAAATGGGCAGGCGCGCTTGCTCAGGAGATGGAAGAATTAGGTGTTCGTGAAATTATAATTACTGATATAAAAAAAGACGGGACGCTAAAAGGTCCAAATTTCAAATGGATAAAAAAAATAGCCGAAATGGTAAATATGTCTATAATTGCATCCGGCGGGATATCAAATATTTCCGATATCAGAAAATTAAAGAATCTGAATATTGCTCATCTTTTTGGCGTTATAGTTGGAAAGGCGCTTTATACTGATAGTGTAATGCTTCCTGAAGCGATAGGAGTTGCTGGTGAAATTTGAAGAAATAAAATTTAATAAAGATGGATTGATTCCCTGCGTAACGCAGGATTGGAAAGATGGCAAAGTTCTAATGGTTGCCTATATGAACAGGGAGTCGCTTGAAAAAACAATTAAAGACGGAGTTGCATGTTATTATTCCCGTTCACGCAATAAATTATGGTTTAAAGGAGAAGAATCAGGTAATATACAGAAAATAAAAGATATTTATATTGACTGCGATTTAGATACATTGCTTTTAATAGTGGAACAAATTGGAAACTGCGCCTGTCATAAAGGATACCGAAGCTGCTTTTATAGAAAATGGGATACCAGCAGCGGACATTCCGCCGGTTGGAAAGAAATAGATAAAAAAACTAAAGACCCAGAAGAAATGTATGTAAAGAAAATGCAGAGGGTAAAAGTTGATTTTTATGATTAATTTTAGTAACTTGATCTCATTATGAAAGGAATAATTTTAGCAGGCGGGTCTGGTACACGGCTCTACCCCGTAACAAAAAGTATCACTAAGCAATTGCTTCCCATATACGATAAACCGCTTATTTATTATCCGTTGTCAGTTTTGATGCTTGCGGGAATAAGGGATATTCTTTTAATTTCTACACCGCAAGATCTTCCGAAATTTAAAAATTTATTAAGCGATGGAAAAAATATCGGAATTTCTATATCTTATAAAGAACAATCCAAGCCACGCGGTATTGCCGAAGCCTTTATAATTGCAGAAGAATTTATCGGTGGTGATGATGTATGTTTAGTGCTTGGCGATAATATTTTTTTCGGGCATGGGTTGCCTGAAGTGTTAAAAGAAGCAGTTAATGAAATATGCGGAGCAACTGTTTTCGGATATTATGTAAAAGACCCCGAAAGATATGGAGTAGTTGCCTTTGATGAAAATAATAATGTTTTATCAATAGTCGAAAAACCACCTAAACCGGCATCAAATTATGCCGTTACCGGACTTTATTTTTACGATAACAGTGTAGTGGAAATTGCTAAAAATTTAAAACCTTCGGAAAGAGGTGAACTTGAAATAACCGATGTAAATAATGAATATTTAAAATTAAATAAATTAAAAATTAAACTGCTCGGCCGCGGTTATGCGTGGCTTGATACAGGCACTACCGACAGTTTACTTGATGCTTCTAATTATATTGCCACCATTGAAAGAAGGCAGGGGTTGAAAATAGGATGTATTGAAGAAATTGCGCTGAATGAGAAATTTATTTTGAAAATTCAATTCAGAGATTTAATAGATAAAATGGTTGATAATACTTACCGTGATTATCTGAAAAATTTAATATGAAATTTAAATTAGATAATATTGATGGTGTTCAAATTATTGAACTTGAAAAATTTATTGATGAAAGAGGGTTCTTAATTGAGACCTTTCGCCGGGATGCGTTGACAGAATGTACGTTGCCGGCAATGAGTTATGTTTCTTTTACAATGCCGGGGATTTCAAGAGGTCCCCATGAGCATATATATCAAACCGATATGTTTTCATTTATTGGACCGGGAAATTTTGAACTTTGGCTGTGGGATAACAGAAAAAAAAGTAAAACCTTTGGCAATAAGATTATAATTTCCACAGGAGAGGATAATCCAAAAACTGTTGTCGTACCTTGCGGGGTTGTGCATGGTTATAAAAATATTTCAAAAGTACAAGCAATGGTTATAAATTATCCTGATAAATTATATAAAGGCACCGGAAAAAAAGAGGAAGTAGATGAGATAAGACATGAAGGCGAAATGTCCGCTGCCAGTGTAAAGTCCGCTTCCAATAATAATGATAAATTTTATCTGGATTTTATGAAATGATATGGCTGATTGGAAATAAAGGGATGCTTGGCAGCGATATAGAAAGTGAACTTAAAAAAAACAAACTTAATTATATAGCAAGTGATTGCGAAGTTGATATCACTGATATTGATAAAATAAAAGATTTTATTAATGGAAAAAAAATAAGCTGGATAATAAATGCGGCGGCTTATACTGATGTTGATGGTGCGGAATCCGATAAAGAAAAAGTATATCTCATAAATGCCGAGGCAGTCAAAAATCTCGCAGAGATCGGGGGAATGTCCGACATCGGAAATATAAAATTAATTCATATATCAACCGACTATGTATTTAACGGAATGTCCGCCGCCTGCGGCGCTCAAAATAAACCTTATAAAGAATATGATTTAACTTTGCCTCAAAATGTATATGGCAAAAGTAAATTAAAAGGCGAAAATTACTTAAAGGAAAGTGGGCAGAATGTTCGCTGTTTTATTATAGAACTTCATGGCTTTACGGAAAAAACGGAAGGAATTTTGCAAAGACCGTCCTAAATTTGCTTAAAGAGAAAAATGAAATAAAAGTTGTAGATGACCAATATGGCTCTCCAACATGGACGGTGGATTTAGCGAGAGTAATAATAAAAATTATCAGAGAAAAGTTCGCAGGTGGCGGGA
>CAZPHG010000101.1:0-3944 GCA_964586585.1 uncultured bacterium
AGATGCTTTATATTCTTTATATTCACTTTGAATATTACAGCAAAAAACTTCCGCTTCTTTTCCAAATTCCATTATAACCTGAATGCAGGCGCCGCAGGGAAGTGATAAATTTTCACCTGATGTGACAACCGCTATTCTTTTTATTTCTTTTTCACCTTCCGCTACAGCTCTTGCGATCGCAGCCCGTTCAGCACATATTGTCAAACCATAAGACGCATTTTCCACATTACATCCACCGTATACTCTGCCTGACACCCCTTCAACCGCGGCTCCCACTTTAAAATCACTATATGGCGCATACGCAAATTCTCTATATTTTATAGCCGCTTTAATTAATGCTTCTTTTTTCATAGTTCAAACCGTTCTTATTTCCCGCTGCCAAAATAAGCAATATCGTGCAGTTGATGAAACCGCTCTTCAATATCTTTTATACTCACTTTTTTTAACTTCTCTACACTAAACCCTTCAACCGTGAAAGAAGCAACCACGCTTCCAAATACTGCGGCATTACGCATATTTTTTTCATTAATTGTTTTTTGTGTCGCTATATATCCCATAAAAGCGCCGGCAAAACTATCTCCTGCTCCTGTCGGATCTATCACATCCTCTACAGGAAAAGACGGAGCAGAAAAAATTTTTATTTCTCCTTTCTTATCATAATAAAACATTGACAATCCATATTCACCTTTTTTTATAACTAATGCTTTAATACCGAGTGAGAGTATCTTTTTACCACATTTTACTAAATTAAATTCTTCTGCAATCTGTCTTGCCTCACTGTCGTTTATAATAAGAATATCGGATATTTTTATAACTTCCAACAATTCCGTTTTATTATTTTCAATCCAATAATTCATTGTATCCATAGCAATAATTTTTGGATTTTTCATTTCTTTTGCTACTTTCAGCTGAATTTTGGGGTCTATATTTCCAAGAAACAGATATTTTATTAATTTTTGATCGGACAAAAGTTTCGGTTCAAATTCTGCAAAAACATTAAGTTCTGTTTTTAAGGTATGAGCAACATTAAAATCACTATTATATTTTCCTTTCCAGTGAAATGTTTTTCCTTTTTTTATTTTAAGAGCCCGTATGTCTATTCCTCTTTTTTTTATTAATGCTATATCACTTTTAGTAAAATCATCACCAATCACACCAACTATATCTACATCTGTAAAAAATTTACACGCCCATGAAAAATAAATAGCTGAACCGCCAAGAGATTTTGTAAATTTGCATGATGGCGTTTCAATGTCATCATAGGCAACTGACCCTACAACTAAAACTTTTTTTTCCTTATTCATTTACAACCCCTATCCCTATCCATAAGTATATCTAATTCCTTTCTCATTTTTTTATTTATTTTTTCCGGCGAAGTCATAATTGCATTTTTAAGCGCCGTCCGGCAGCTGCATTCAGCAATATTTTCCATTGCAATTTTCGGAATAACTTCTTTTAAAACTTTTTTTGCCAACAGCGAATTTTTATTCATAGTTTGGACAACCATTTCAACTGAAACATCGCCATGCGTTGTATGCCAGCAATCATAATCTGTTACAAGTGCTACAAGACAGTAACAAATTTCCGCCTCTCTGGCAAGTTTAGCTTCAGGCAATGCCGTCATACCAACAACATCCACTCCCCATTGACGATATATAAGTGATTCACCGCGAGTTGAAAATTGCGGTCCTTCAATACATACATAAGTGCCGCCTTTATGAGATTTCACTCCGACTGTTTTACATGATTTACTTAATTCATCTGATAAAACAGAACATACAGGATCCGAAAAACTCACATGAGCAACTAATCCGTTACCGAAAAAACTTGAAGGTCTTGTTTTTGTGCGGTCAAAAAATTGATCTACAATAACCATATCGCCTGGCACAATTTCTTCTTTCATACTTCCTACAGCACTTAAAGATATTATTTTTTGGACACCAAGTTTTTTTAAGGCAAATATATTTGCTCTGCAATTAATACTGGAAGGCATAATATAATGTCCTCTGCCGTGACGCGGCAGAAAAACAACTTTTATACCGTTAAATGTTCCTGTTATAATGCTATCGGAAGGAAGACCGAAAGGCGTATCAACATCAACTTCTTTTATATTTTCAAGCCCCTCCACATCATAAACTCCGCTACCGCCGATAACAGCTATTTTAATTGTCATTAATTCTCTCCTCTAAGAATGTTCCGCTCCCCTCTACCCCATACACTCTACCCTTTTTAATTAGTTTCGGCGACGGAACTTTATCATCGTTTATCTTTAAGGCAGAAATATAATCTTTTTTAATTTTAGAAAAATCGCTGACTTTTGATGAATAAAGTTTCGCCACCGTCTCGCCGCATTTAACAAAATCACCTATTTTTTTAAATACTTCTATTGAAGCAGAGTAATCTAATTTTTTGCCAATCCGAATCCTTCCCGCTCCCAAAGAAATAGATACCATTCCTATCCTCCTCGTATCCATTTCTTTAATGTAGCCATCCTGCGAAATTTTAACTTCACAACTATAAAGCGGTTTTGCAAGCAATTCATCGGGTTTTTCACATACGGAAGGATTGCCATGCTGAAACTCAATCATTTTAGCAAATTTTTCTAACGCTTTACCATTGCTTAAATGGACAAGCGATTTCTTTATTCCTTCTTCAATGTCTAAAACACTGCCAGCCATCAGAAGCATTCTGGCGGAAAGTTCAATAATTACTTTTTTTATATCTTCCGGCCCAGATCCAGACATAAGGTCTATCGCCTGTTTTACCTCAATTGCATTTCCTATCGCAACTCCAAGCGGCTGATTCATATCAGTTATTACATAATCCATTTTTCTTCCGTTATGCTTTCCTATCTCAATCATCTCTTGAGCTAACTTTTCAGCATCGGAAAGTTTTCTCATAAAAGCGCCGGAACCGGTTTTTATATCTAATACCAGCCCTTTTGCTCCTTCTGCAAGTTTCTTACTCATTATGCTTGCCGCTATTAAGGGAATACTATCCACAGTTGCAGTAACATCCCTTAACGAATACATTATTTTATCAGCAGGAGCTATATTTTTTGTCTGCCCTATTATAGATACCCCTATTTCGGAAAGTTGTTTTTTAAATTCATCAATAGTTAAATTTACTCTGTAACCCGGAATAGCTTCCAATTTATCTAATGTGCCGCCTGTATGACCAAGTCCGCGACCACTCATCATCGGAACCGCAAGCCCAAAAGAAGCAACTAACGGAGCAAGAGTCAGCGAAACGCCGTCTCCAACTCCTCCGGTAGAATGTTTGTCAACTGTCCAACCATCTATATCGCTTAAATCTATACTATCTCCAGAATTAATCATAATTTTAGTAAACTCGGCAAGTTCTGAACTGTTCATACCCCGAAAATAAACCGCCATCAGAAAAGCCGACATTTGATAATCAGGGATAGTGCCGCTTAAAAAACCGGATACAATAAAATTTAATTCTTCAGGAGTGAGCGTTTCACCTTCCCTTTTCTTAAATATTATTTCGTAAGCAGTCATTGCATATCTCTGAATTGTGATATTACTTCTTTTACAAGAGTTTTGAATTTCTCTTGCGCTATAGAAGTGGTATCTATAACTTCTTTATGAGAAAGTTTTTCTCCTGTAATTCCCGCCGCCATATTCGTTACCATTGAAAGCCCCAGCACTTCTATTCCCATACTATTTGCAACTATCACTTCCGGCACCGTTGACATTCCTACCATATCGGCGCCTATAATTTTTGCCATATTAATCTCCGCAGGCGTTTCGTATGACGGGCCGCTCATAGCTAAATAAACGCCTTCTTTCAGTTGAATATTTAATTTTGAAGCGGCTTTCAATGCCGTTTTTTTCAAAAGCGGATTATATGCGTATGTCATATCTTGAAAATCAGGCGCTCCGATTAACGGATTATCTCCCATAAGATTAATATGGTCTTTT
>CAZPHG010000102.1:0-3920 GCA_964586585.1 uncultured bacterium
GAGAGGGGTTTATTCCTGTAAAGTAAGGAGTAAACCATTGCAGGGCATCCTTTTTTAATAAGAAGATGCCCTACTAAGATAATAATGAAATTGAATACATTTTTTCGTCGGGGAAATTATATTAAATGGATACTTCTCCTATTTTCTTTAAGTTCCATATTGTTCTTAGCAGGTATTGTCATTGTCCTATTTTTGACAGCGCTTCCTTTATTTGCAGAAATTACACTAAAAGAATTTTTATTAGGAGACTTTTGGTCTCCTCTTCATTATCCTCCTAAATTTGGTATCCTCCCTCTGATTTTAGGTACACTCTGGGTTACTATAGGTGCAATGTTTTTCTCTGTTCCCCTTGGAATTTGTTTTGCAATATATATGGCTGAGGTGGCACCGCCGCGTATAAAAGAACTGTTAAAACCAACAGTAGAAGTATTTGCCGGTATTCCGTCGGTAATTTATGGATTTTTTGGAATGGTGTTTCTTGCTCCTTTCTTAATGCGCATATTAAATCTGCCTATCGGGCTCACAGCTCTTACTGCATCGCTACTACTCGGTATAATGGCTCTTCCAACTATAATAAGTATCTCTGAAGATGCCATAACTTCTGTTCCTAAAACTTATAAAGAAGCATCTTATTCACTTGGTGCCACTCGCCTGGAAACAACATTTAAGGTTGTTCTTCCTGCTGCTGCGCCAGGAATAATCACAGCTATAATTCTTGGGATGGGAAGAGCTATCGGTGAAACAATGACAGTTTTGATGGTTGCCGGCGGCGCTGCGGTTATTCCACAGACATTGTTAGAGCCGGTGCGCCCGATGACCGCCGCTATTGCGCTTGAAATGGGAGAGGCAGTAGCAGGAAGCAATCACCACCGTTCACTGTTTGCTATTGCCGGGGTCCTTTTTCTCATTACATTTTTTTTCAGTTTAATTACCAACTACCTTTCCCAAAAATTCAGAAAAGGACTTAGAAATGCGCCATAAAAATATAAGAAAGATAAAAGACACCTTTTTACTATCAATACTTTACTTATCAGCGGTGTTTTCAATCTTCTCTCTTTTTATTATTCTTAGTTTTATTTTTTCGCGAGGGATTGGTGTTCTTAACTGGGAATTTTTAACCCAAATGCCCCGTGCATCAATGACAAAAGGAGGAATATTTCCAGCGATTATCGGAACATTTTATCTGACATTTGGCGCTATACTGTTCGCCCTTCCGCTTGGATGCCTCTCCGCCATCTATTTAACTGAATATGCCAGACAGGGCAAACTGGTAAGAATAATCAGAATTGCGCTTAACAGTTTAGCTGGTGTTCCATCAGTGGTTTTTGGACTGTTTGGTGTTGCTGTATTTGTAAGGTTTTTTGGGTTCGGTGTCTCTATTTTATCCGGATCTCTTACTCTTGGAATAATGATTTTACCGACAATCATACGTGCCAGTGAAGAAGCATTTTTATCTGTGCCAAAAACATTCAGAGAAGCATCGCTTGCCCTTGGGGCAACTAAATGGCAGACCGTGCGAAAAGTAACACTGCCTGCCGCCATACCCGGCATCCTTACAGGTTCAATGCTTGGTATAGGCAGAGCCGCAGGAGATACTGCTTCCATACTTTTTACCGCAACTACATTTTTTAGTATGCGGTTACCCGGTTCACTATTCAGCGAAGTACAGGCGTTACCCTTCCATATATATTCACTGATGACAGAAGGTACGCATCCCGAAGCACAAATTCCTATTGCTTACGGAACGGCAGTGGTTTTATTATTATTAGTGTTGGGTATGAATTTAACAGGAATTATCATACGCACCCGATTCAGGAGGAAAAAGAAATGGTAGAAAATTATAAAATTGTTGTAGAAGATCTGAATTTCTGGTTTTCACAATTCCAGGCATTAAAAAATGTTAATTTGAGGTTTCTCAAAAATAAAATTACCGCAGTTATGGGACCTTCCGGATGCGGAAAATCTACTTTTCTGAGGTGCATCAACCGTTTGAATGATTTAACTGAACAGGTAAAAATAAAAGGAAAAATTTTAATAGACGGTAAAGATATTAATAAAACTAAGGATATTTTTGATTTAAGAAAAAAAGTATCTATGGTGTTTCAGAAGCCAAACCCGCTACCTAAATCCATATTTGAAAATGTTGCTTACGGATTGAAGATACATGGGATAAGAAATAAGGAAGTTATTTCAGGAAAGGTAGAGCAGGCATTAAAAAATGCTAACCTTTGGGATGAGGTAAAGGATAAACTGTCTAAAAGTGCTTTTGAATTATCCGGCGGGCAGCAACAACGTCTTTGTACCGCAAGATGCTTGGCAGTTGATCCAGAAGTTTTGCTTCTTGATGAGCCTGCTTCAGCGTTAGACCCTATTTCTAGCGCTAAATTAGAAGAACTTCTTGAAAAATTGAAAAAAAATTATACAATAATTATAGTTACGCATAATTTGCAGCAAGCATCAAGAATTTCCGATTACACTGCTTTTATGTATTTAGGTGAAATTATTGAATATGATACTACCGCAGAAGTTTTCACCAATCCAAAAAATAAGAAAACAGAAAATTATTTAACAGGAAGATTCGGCTAACGGAGGTAACGTATGAAAAGACATTTTGATATTGAACTTAAAAAACTTAACGGAGAATTATTAAAAATGAGCGGTTTTGTAGAAAACAGCATTAGCCGTTCGGTAAATTCTCTACTTAACCGTAAAAGAAAATTAGCAGAAGAAGTTATCGCATCTGACGAGGCAATAAACACTATGGAGTTAAAGATAGACGAATTATGCCTCAAACTTCTTGCGCTATATCAGCCGGAAGCCATTGATTTAAGGTTTATCGCTTCCGTAATGAGAATAAACAGCGATCTTGAAAGAATAGCGGATTTAGCAGTTAATATAGCAGAACGGTCAAGGCATTTAATTAAAAATCCGCCTGTTAAACCACTGTTAGATATTCCCCGAATGGCAAAACTTACGCAAGATATGGTGAAGGATTCTATTGATGCATTAGTGAATAAAGATGCTAAATTAGCTATGGATGTTTGTAAAAGAGATGATGAAATAGATAACTTAAATGACCAGATATTCAGAGAACTGCTAACTTATATGATACAGGACCCTAAAACAATTAAAAGAGCGATTGATCTTATTTTTGTAGGAAAATATTTAGAGAGAATAGCCGATCTTGCAACAAATATATCAGAAGATGTAATTTATTTTGTAAAGGGAAAAACAATAAAGCACCATATAGAAGATAAAATTTAGCACAAGAAGAAGCCTGCGGCTAATAAATACCTGTCTTTCTCGTTTCGTGTTCTTCCTCTCAATGGTCGGTTCATTGAAATGTTTTTCTTAACGCTTCTAAAAATGCTACGCTAAAAAACAACCGCGTATGGGTTGTTTTTCTTAACGCTTCTAAAAATGCTACGCTAAAAAACAACCGCGTATGGGTTGTTTTTCTTAACGCTTCGCACCCACTACTTTCTTCATTTCTTGCTTTATATCCTTTACTGTTTGGACAGGGTCTTTTGATTCTTTTATCGGGCGTCCGATTACTAAGAAATCCGCCCCTGCTTGGACTGCTTCATTTGGAGTAAGAACTCTTCTTTGGTCATCTTTCTTTAAATATGCAGACGGTCTTATACCGGGTGCTGCAATTTCCATATCAGGAAATTTTTTTCTTGCTTTTTCCAAATCTCTGCCTGAGACAATTAAACCGTCTAAATATGCTTCATTCGCAATATTTGCAAGTTTTAAACTATCTCCATCAGCGATACTTGACAACACAGTTACACCCCATAGATGCGGCAAACCGTTAATCTGACCGGATTTTGCCTCTTTTAACGCTTCACTTCCTGCTTGTATGTGAATAGTTGTAGAATAACAGCCAAGTGATGCAATAGAACGGACGGCACCGCCGC
>CAZPHG010000103.1:0-3902 GCA_964586585.1 uncultured bacterium
AGAAAAAGCCAGCAGATCCATTTGTTGCTTTTTCGCGACAAATCAAGGCAATGCTGCGAGGGAATGCCGATTTTTTTAATCTTTTGAAAGAAAAAAAATGTCTAAAAATTACTACTAAGGTTTATTGTACCGACGCAAGAAAAATACCAGTAAAGTCCAACTCCGTCAGTCTAATTATTACATCACCGCCCTATGTGACATCTTACGAATATGCTGACTTACACCAACTCACTGCTCTTTGGTTTGAATATACCAAAAATTTAAGCGATTTTAGAAAAAGATTTATTGGCACTGCTTATCATATCAAAAAAGATCTTATCTTAAATAGTGAGATTGCAGAGAACATAAAAGAAGAATTATTGAAAAAAAATAAAAAAACAGCCGAAGAGGTCGCAACATATTTTAGTGAGATGAATCAAGTATTTGATGGAATGAAACGAATGTTGAAAAAGGGCGGACGAACCTGTATAGTGATTGGCGATACAAGTTTAAAGGGAGTGAGAATCTTAAATGCGGAAGTATTTGTTGAGCAGTTGCAAAATCTTGGCTTCAAGATTGATGATATTATCAAGCGAGAAATACCTTCAAAAAATCTACCCTCAACAAGGGATAAAAAAACAGGTCGTTTTGCGAAAGGAACAGATAAGAAAAAAGTTTTAGCTTATCCGACAGAATATATTTTAATTATGCAAAAAATATGACAATAAAAGATTTAATCAAAATTTATGAAACTAAAAAAGAGAAATATAATACGCAAGCATACAGACATATTTCAAACGTGTTGAAAGAAGCCAAGGAGCAACACAAAAAAGATTTTACGGGCACTGACCACGAACAATCATGGCGAGCCTTCAAAGGAAAAAATCTTGAGAAATTAATTGAATATATTATAACGGATGAAGTCCAGGACTTGGGTTTAGAAATTATAAATGGTAACACTTTAGAAAGAACAAACGAGAGTAATCTCCCAAAGGATATGGGACGAGTTAAGAGAAATTTGCTTATAGATTATGGACAATTTGGTTATCATCTGCCTGATGTTGATATTATTATTTACGAACCTAAAACAAAGAAAATCATCGCCGTGCTTTCAAGTAAAGTTACTTTGCGAGAAAGAATTGCACAAACTGGATATTGGAAAATCAAATTGCAAAATCAAGATCTGACGAAACATATCAAGGTTTATTTTGTTACTCCGGATGAAGATGGAACATTAACAATAAAAGACCCTGCTAAAAAGGGGCGTGCGATTGTGGAAATAGACACAGACGGAAGTTATGTTTTGAGCGAGACGGATATTAAAGAAAGCGATAAAGTGAAAATGTTTGATAAATTCATTGATGATTTGAAAAACCTTTTAAAATAACTATGCAAATTGAATCAACAACACTTTGGGATTTTCCGAGACAAAATTATGGTGATAAACCACACGGAAATAATAAATATAATGGCGTTACTCCCGCAATGGTGATTTGGAATTTATTACAACGCTACACGAAGGAGGGCGATTTAGTTGTTGATCCAATGTGCGGAAGCGGAACAACAATTGATGTTGCGAATGAATTGAAAAGAAAAGTAATAGGTTATGATCTTAATACAGTTAGATCCGATGTGATTAAAAATGATTCTCGGAAAATACCACTTCAAAATAATAGCGTTGATTTTGTTTTTATCGATTCGCCTTATTCTGGCAATATTAAGTATTCAGATGATCCAAAGTGTATTGGCAAAATTTCTTGTGAGGATGAAAAATTTTATGATGAATTAGAAAAAACAGCAAGAGAGATTGCAAGAATTCTAAAACCAAATAAAGTAATGGCCTGGGTTATTGCCGACCAGTGGATAAAAAGGAAATTTACAGCAACAGGATTTTTAATGCGACAGAGGTTAGAAAAATATTTTGAGCCGATGGATATTGTTTGTTTGACAAGACATAATCAAACATCAAATACAGGAGTTTGGCATAATAGAGCAAGGCAATTTAATTTTTATTTACGGGGGTTTAAGTATTTGTTTATAATGAGAAAGCCAAGCAAACTCTAAACCCACACACCGCTCTTTATTTTGGCGCTCATCACCTTCTGAAAAAAATTCTTTTCCTTAATGACAACCATTTTTTTGACTTGCCCCGCAGTATTTAGTATATTTTTATAGAAAAATATAAACTACGGAGACACGGAAAAGAGTTGATTTTGTAGCCGCCTGCCTGTGCGGGCGAACCGCACGCAGATAGGCCGATTTTAATCGGCGTTTTTGAAAGGTTGATGAAAGAATGAGTGAAAATAAAATTATACCGGTAGCAATTGGTGATGGTATTGGACCCGAACTTATGACTGCCTGTCTTTATATACTGAAAGAAGCAGGCGCCCGCATAGAGCCGAAATTTGTTGATATTGGTGAGAAAGTTTATCTTTCCGGAAATACTTCCGGAATTACAGATGAAACTTGGGATATTTTAAGAGAATATAAAATTTTTTACAAAGCCCCTATTACTACGCCCCAGGGTGGCGGATATAAAAGTTTAAATGTTACAGTGCGAAAAACTCTCAGTCTTTACGCTAATGTCCGGCCGGCGGTCGGCTATCATCCTTTTATTCCAATAGCGCATCCAGGAATGGATGTGGTTATAATTCGCGAAAACGAAGAAGATCTTTATGCGGGAATAGAACATCAGCAGACACCGGAAGTTGTTCAGTGCCTTAAATTATTTTCCGTGCCGGGATGCGAGCGGATAGCAAGATTTGCTTTTGAATATGCCCGCGCCAATAAGCGTAAAAAAATTACCTGTATGACAAAAGATAATATTATGAAACTTACCGATGGGCTTTTTCATAAAGTATTTAATGAAATATCAGCCGAGTATCCTGATATAGAAAGTGAACATTGGATTGTGGATATAGGCACAGCGAAATTAGCGGATACTCCAAATAATTTTGATGTTGTTCTTATGCCTAATCTTTATGGTGATATTGCGTCCGATATGTTAGGGCAGATTGCAGGTTCCGTAGGGCTCGCCCCCGGGGCAAACATTGGTGATGAATATGCAATGTTTGAAGCAATTCATGGTTCAGCGCCGCGGCATGCAGGAAAAAATATAGCAAATCCCTCCGGTGTGCTTCTTGCAGGAGTGATGATGTTAGTTCATATAGGACAATCGGATATTGCAGAACGGGTTCACAACGCATGGCTTAAAACTATTGAAGATAAAGTATGGACATATGATTTAGTGAGAAAAGCAAAAGCGGCTTCCTATAAAGAATGGACAGAAGTAGATACTTCCGGCTTTGCGCAGGCAGTAGTTAAACGGTTGGGACAAAATCCGCAGCATCTTAAAAAAGTCCAATATAGTAGAAATATCGCTAAATTTAAAAAACCGAAATTGACTAATGTTCGCAATAAAGAAATGAAACTTGATGGAGTGGATGTATTTATAGGAGATGGTAAAGTTTCTCCAGAAGAATTAGGGAAGCGATTAGAGCAGATTGCATCGCCTGACTTTAAACTTATAATGATAACCAATAGAGGGCAAAAAGTATATCCGGGCGGTTTTGCTGAAACATTTTGTACTGACCACTGGCGTTGCCGTTTTCAGCCGCTTGATGCCGCTCACAAAATAACTCATTTAGATATAAGAAATTTACTTAAACGGATAGAAGAAAATTCTCTTAGTTGGATAAAGTTAGAAAATCTTTATTTAATGGATGGTGAAAGGGCATATACTCTTGGGCAGGGGCAATGAATCAGACAATTCCAATAAATAGAATATCTAATAAAATGTATATTCTCATAAATGATGAAGTTTGCAATGTTGTATGGTTTCAGCATCATAAACCTGGAAAAGGCGGCGCTTTTATGAAAGTTAAATGTAAAGGTGTAATCTCTAATAGGATAATTGAAAAAAC
>CAZPHG010000104.1:0-3896 GCA_964586585.1 uncultured bacterium
CGTCGTACCTAACCCAAAAGTATCTGTAAGAGGCGCCCAGAAAGTTGTTAAATCCGCACTATTCGTATATATCTCAAAATCCTCAAATATAGTAATAACTGGAACAGATATAACTGCGCTGATTGCATTTCGTGCAGCTACCCCTCCCGCAGTATAATTACATGTTACTGTAAGATTACCTGCGCCAAAATCTATTCCAGACACAGTCCATGCCGGTATTGTTACTATTTCTCCATCTGCCATATTGCCAACATTATGAATAGGATTACCGGTTACACTAAAATTACCCGGCACAGTAAGCTCTACCGACACATTAGTCACAGCACCAAACGCTTGTATTTGAACACCCACAGGAAAAGATTCATTTACATTGGCAGTACTCTGAGGCGCAGTAGAAAACTGTATTGATACTGTTGACACACCTCCTAAAGGTACAGGATTACGCATCCATTCAATAACATTATACATAGTAACAAAACGCACATCAGAATAATTTGTTAAAGCATAATCAATAAAATTTTCTATCGCCCTTCTTCTTTCCATATAACTGCTTGAAAAATAAATACCTGGAGTAGTCGCTAAAGTTCCAGGAGTAGCACCGGCACTACGAAACAGACTGTCATATGCCGCTGTAAAAGCATCTGAATGAAAACCAATAAAAAATGGCGCTCTATTTCCAGTATATCTTAAATTTAAATTATATCTTAATATTGTATCTGCATCAGAAGGCGACATACCATGATATCTGTTTCCAGCACCACTAAAAATTGCTACAAATGTATTAAAATCAAATCCTGTTATCTTACTTGAACCTGTAAGTGCCCGATAATCAACAGATAAACCGGAGGCGGGTATCATAAAAGGATATACAGGTAATTGCCACAAACCAGGTCGCCTTCCAATATCTCTCCAATGGTCCGTTCCCCAATTTGTCACAATATATTCATTCCCTGGACTCCCATGATCAAGAGTATATGGCCAATAGAAATTTGTCCCGTCAAATTGCGGCTGCCAACCTTCCTGTAATGAAACATCATATGTAAATCCAAAATTTTGAAGAGTTGTAAACAATGCAGCATTATACGCTAAAAACGGCGTACGCCACCCTTTTATATCTGTAAGTGGAATTCCATATTCTATTGTAAGATCGCTTAGCATAGGGATAAACTCAAAGTTTGTCCATTCATGTACTCCAAAAAGATTACGATAATCATTATGCGGCGCATCAGAAAAAGTAAAATATCTGCTGAATCTTGAGCCGTGAGCATGAGTGTGACCTCCAATTTCAAAACCAAGACTATGTGCTCTTCTTATAGCACTAGTTAAATCAGCTTTAGTAGTTCTTTCAATTGCAGCGCCAAAAACATCAATAGGAGAAGCGCTATCACCATAAATCGTTAAAGGAAAAAGTGTAGCGGTACCTCTTGCTCCATCATGTGTTGCAGGGTTACCTGTGCCGGGAGGATTTGGCCTACTTAACATATTTACAAACCAGTTAACTCCGGCAACGCTACCACAATCATCGTTGCCAAATACAATAAATTGTGGTACCTGATTTGGTCGTAAACCACCAGGCGGACTTTGTGACGGCGGATGATAATCACTGAAATCATACCCTAAATGAAACCCAGAACCTATCCCTCTACCACCTAAAAAAATAGATATTGCAATAAGCAAAATTTTTTTATTCATTTTTATATCTCCTAATCTCCGCATAAAGCAGAAACTCTAAACTTGTAACCGCAGATTTTACATCTGCGCCAAAGCGCCAATTCCGTTCTTTATTTATCTTTGAGTATTATTATATCTACTCTCCTATTTAAAGATCTACCTTTTCTAGTTCTGTTTGTAGCAACAGGTTTTTCCTCTCCATATCCCTTCCACTCTATTCTATCTCTCTTTATTCCTTTGGCTGTTATATGGTTAAATACAGATTGTGCTCTCCTTTCGGATAATGTCTGATTATAATCAGAACTACCAACACTATCTGTGTGTCCTTCTATCACAATGTTGTTTTCAAAATAAGCATTAAGCACACTTACCACCTCGCCAAGAGCGCTGTAACTTATAGATTTTATCTCTGATTGACCTGTATCAAAAAGAACTTTTGATGTTAAACTTATCTTAAGTCCTCTCGCTTCTTCTACTAATTCAATTTCTTTAGTTATCACTTTAAGCGGAACAACTACTGTAATTATTTCTTTAGGAAGTATTTTCATGTTTCCTGCTATATCTTTTGCCTCAGCTACTACTACGAAATTTCCATCAGGTACAACATTATGAAAAACATAGTCCCTACCATCCCATATAATTTCAGTGTGTCCTTCTTTTCCTTCAAAACTTTTTACCTGTTTACCTGCATCGTTAAATATTTTTATAGAAAATACATCAAACATATTGTCAGAACCTTTAACATTCATTGTAAGAACATCATCCTTACCATCTCCATCAGGAGAAAAACTTCTTACCGAATAAGTAACTTCCAATTCAGGTGGCGTTGTATCAATAAGCACTTCTTCGGTGTTAGAATAAATCTTCTTTCTATCCATGGTCTCCGCTATAAGGCGAAGCATATAGTTTCCATCTGATACTATCTGTCCTTTATCATCTTTACCATCCCAGGAATATTCATCTAATTGTCTTTCTCCTGATAAAGTCCTTATTTTAATTCCAGCAGAATCCTCTACTTCCAGCCGCCAATTAAGTATATCTTCTACATTTAACCATTCCGCCTTTATAGCCACATCGCCTATTTTTAAAGAATGTACAGGGGCAACTATCTTTATACTAACTTCGCCAAAAATCTCTTCTTTTCTTTCTACTTCTATTTCTACTTCTCTTTCTACTTCAGCACCAAAAATATATCCCAACGATATATTAAATCCACTTGATCCTTCTAAAAAATGTGGTTGAATTAGATATACAGCATCTATATTAATATTACCACTCCTAAAACTTCCTCCTATAGCCCATTCCCGAGGATTATATCCTGCCCGTAACCCAACAAGCGTTTCACCAAATGATTTCCAGTATTCAATTCCCCCTTGAACTTCTGTAGCAAATACTGTGTGCTGAACACCTCCTGTCAATGTTACAATATCTCCTCTTCTCGTCTTCATATTATGAGCTATTCCTATATCATACTCTCTCATAATTTTATTTTCTGCTTCTGTTTGACCTCTCCTAAATATAAGATCCGGTTCATTGATATTTTTCACTAATAATCCTACTGCTGTATTGTCAGTTAATAAATATAATAATCCTATATCACCAGTAAAAATTGCTTTTTCCGTATCATACTTCGTTTCATCTATTCCACCATATAAAAGTTCTACAGATAAATATCTAGCAGATCCTCCAAGAAAAAGAGAACCAGCCCCTGTCTTCTCATTAACCTGCATACCATAAGATAAAATAAATACATTTTCTCTCGCTTTATCTAAATAGTTATAATTTAACCAGCCTATTCCAATTGTTCCTGTTCTTAAAGGATGTGCAAATGCAGCGTAGTTTGCCGTGAAATCAACTAATGAGATGGGTTGGCTATGCATAAAAGTAATTTCAGGATGATTTAAACGGGCTATTCCAGCCGGATTCCAAATTATTGCATTAACATCATCTGCTACTGCAACAAAACTACCTCCTAATCCAACAGGTCTCGCACCCCATTCTTCATTGGCAAAAAATCCTCGCCCATATATCATTTCCATATTACACAATAATAAACTTACACCAAACACTGCCAAACATAAAATAAATTTCTTAATCATTTTAAAACACTCCTTTTTTCATACATACCTTCACCTCTTCCGCTGCAAATTCTTTTAGTCTTCCGCATTTATGGTAATGTTAATAGAAGCTCCCTTTGGAACTTTCCTTCCTGCCGGCGGATACTG
>CAZPHG010000105.1:0-3881 GCA_964586585.1 uncultured bacterium
ACATAGCGTCTATATCCACAGAATTGCCAAACTGCTCTTTTAAGTTATTAAAATCTATCTCAGATATTTTTTCAGCCGTAAGCCCCTGTTCTATCTTTTTATGTATTTCCTGTTCAAAAATAATAAAATAGTTTTGCCGTAAAATTGTCGCATACGATTCAGATATTTTATCCGAAAGCAATTTTATCTTGTTAGAAACCGACTGTGAATTATAAAGCTTATCAAAAACAAGCATTTCACAGAATGTAGAAGCAGTTTCTGCCAAAGGCAGAGAAGCGCTCTGGCAACTTATAGAATGAGATGAAGCATAAAGAGAATGTATCCCGTGCCCCAGTTCGTGCGCCAGTGTCAGAACATCACGCTGTGTGCCGGTATAATTTAACATAATATACGGAGTTATATCAGGCGCAACAGTAGCGCAAAATGCTCCTGACGATTTAACCGAAGAAGGCAGAAAATCTATATGCCGTTTATTTAAAATTTCTTCTGCTTTCTTTGAAAACTCCGTTGAAAAGCCGCTAAAAGAGTCCAGCACCGTATCTATAGCATCAGAAATCGCTATATTTTGAGAAATTTTGCTTAATGGAGCATAAACATCAAATCTTGTAAGTTTCTTTAATTTAAGCTGTTTTGCTTTAAATTTGAAATAATTTTGAAAAATATATCTGTTTTCACGACAGGCATTAATAAGGGTCTTTATTACATTGTCGCTAATATGATTGGACTTGTTTCTGACAGAAATAGGCGAAGAATAACCTCTGATTTTTGATTCATAAACAAAATCTTTTACTACCGAACGGTATATGATATAAAATTTATCTATATTATCTTTATATTTTTCAAGTAGCGCTTTATATGCTGTTTCTCTGTCGCTTTTTTTATTAGAATGTATAAATGCAGTGAGCTCGGATTGATTTTTGAGCCATTTGCCTCTTTTACTGCCCTTAGGTTTAAAAAAATATTCAAATTCTGTTTCTATAAGCGTTCGTAAATCCGTAATAACGCTTATTCCCGAAGAATCCTTATTTGCTATTATATTTTCTTCTTTTTCTGAAAGTGTATGTTTTGCAAGTTTCCGCTGATGGGTAAGAATATATTTTAAATCGCCCGCTGATTTAAACAATCTTTTTGCGTTTTTATCATCAAGCACTTTCTTTCCGACAACTTTTTTTCCTTTCAGCCAGTGCCAGATACTTATAGAAGCATCCATAATTTTTAAGTCAATATCTTTTACCTTCTCTTTAAGCATACGGGCTTTTTCTGATTTTTGGTCAACTGATTCCATTAAAGACGCTCTATAATAAAGTTGGTTGAGTTTAACGGTAAGAGATTCGCTAAATGCAATAAATTTTTTAAATTTAGCTATAGATAAAGAAGGTTTTAATAAATTAAAATATTTATTAAATTTGTCAATTTGAGATTCTACATCTTTTAAAAATTCTTCAAATTTTTTTAAAGGAACAATATCATCAAGATTCCATTTTAAGTTTTTTGGATTATTTATCACGCAAAGTAACGCCTATTGATTTTAACGCTAAAACAATATCATCAAAACTTTTTTTAACTTCTTCTGATATTAAAGTTCTTTCAGATGAATTAAATTCAAGCGTATAGGTCAAATTTTTCTTATTTTTGCCTAATTTTTCATCGCTGAATGTATCATAAAGTTGAATATTTTTTAATATTCCGTTGCTGGGAGCGGACTTTCCGCCAATTCCGCCGTTCTCTTTTATTTTATTATAAATTTGTAAATGTGTTGTTTCAATAGGCGCAACTAATGAAATATCCCTGAAAACCGAAGGATAAATACTCCATTTTGTAAATTGATTATAAAGGTTTTTTTCATTAATAGAATTCAATAAAAGATAGCCGCCAATAAATTTTTTTTCTTTTAAATTAAATAATTTTAAAAAATCTTTATTAAAACATCCAAATTCGCCTGCAAATGTGGAATGTCCACTCCCATTACAAATTTGTATAACAGCAGATTTATTTTTATCAAAAAATGTGGAATGTCCGCTCCCAGTGGAGGCTCCGCTGTAATCATATTCATATTCCTGTCTTAAATTTTTTAATATTGCGGTTATAATTTTTTTTGCTTCAAAAAAATCATCTGTCGGTAGTGGATTTTCCACTAAAGAGATAAAAGCTATATGAAACGATTCGTTATTACTATCGGCAGCGGACATTCTGCAAAATACTTTTCCTCTTTCATAAAATTTTATATTCTTCTGGTTTTGATTAATATTATAAGCGGCAACATCTAAAAGACCATAAAACAAATTAGTCCGTAAAACATCCATTCTGATATTTATAGGATTAGCAAGTGGCAGCGGACTTTCCTCGGATTTTATAGTTGCTGCCTTAACTATTTCGCTGTTTATAAGAGTATGAGTGATAGTGTCAAAATATCCAAGCGCTCTTAATATATTTTCTGTGCCGAAAAATATGTCAGGTTCTATTCTTGCTTCTATCATTTTTATTTCAGGTAATGTTTCTTTTATATTATCATATCCGTGCATCCTTGCTATTTCTTCTATCAAATCAATATCTCTTGTAATATCATTTCTATAGGAAGGGACGGTTGCCTGAAAAATATCATCTGACTTTATTAGGACTTCGAACTCTAAAAGTTTAAGATATTCAGTAGCAGATTCAATATTCAAATCCGTTCCTAAAATTTTATTTATTTTTTTAATTGATATTTCTATAATTCTTTTTTGAAAATTAAAATTACAATGAACAAGTGTTTTTGAAGAAGATTTTGCCGAACATATTTCGGCAATGAGAGAAACAGCGCGATTAAGCGCGGTTTGGACACTGCCTGTATCTATATGGCGTGAAAATCTGTAAGATGCTTCCGTATCTAATGAAAGCCGTCGGGAAGTAAAAGCAATAGTTTCAGGAAGAAAAAAAGCGCTTTCAAGCAACACATCTTTGGTTTTTTCGGTTACGGATGAATTAGCCGCGCCCATTATTCCGCCAATGGCTATTGCCTTTTCTTTATCAGCTATTATAATATCTTTTGAAGTGATTTTTCGCGTTTTACCGTCAAGGGTAATAATATTTTCCCCTTCTATTCCGTCTCTTACGATAATAGTATTTCCTTTTATCAGAGCAGCATCAAAAGCGTGCAGCGGCTGACCAAGTTCTAACATAACATAATTTGTTATATCCACAACATTATTAAGCGGACGGATGCCGCAATCGGTAAGTCTTTTTTGCATCCAATCCGGCGAAGGTTTAATTTGGACATTTATATGCTTCAAATAATAAATGGGAGAATTGCAGGTATCAACTTTAAGATGAGATAAGAATGCTCCACTAAAAAACGACTGCGTATGGGGCGTTTTTTTTAACGCTCCGCAATGTTCGCCCTCATTTGTTATATTTTCTTGCGATTCGGGAAATTTATATTTTTTCCTTTCCGCAGCAGCAATTTCTCTAGCAACCCCTATTAATGAAGCGCAGTCGCCTCTGTTAGGAGTAAGTTCAATTTCAAGAACATCTCCCGTTAAACCTGAATAAATCTCTGCAATTTCAAGTCCTTTTAAGGTAAGGATTTCTTCAATTTCCTGTGAAGATTTTTTAATCTCAATAAAATCTTTTAACCAGTCAATAGGAATTTTCATCGGAATTGCTCCAAAAATCTCACATCGTTTTGATAAAACAATCTCATATCAGTTATTGCATATTTAAGCATTGCCAATCTTTCAACTCCCATTCCGAATGCAAATCCCTGCCAGATATCACTGTCTATAGAGCATATTTTAAACACCTCAGGGTCAACAAGTCCGGCGCCTAATATTTCAAGCCACCCTTTGCCCGAACAGGAAGGACAGCCGTCTCCATTGCAGATAGTGCATCTTATATCCATTTCC
>CAZPHG010000106.1:0-1251 GCA_964586585.1 uncultured bacterium
TGGGGTGAAGAAGAAGCGTTTTTAAACGATAAATCTGTTGAAAAATTATCTCAAATTAAAGTAAAAAAAGAAGCGGGGAAAATTTATGTTGAATTAAATAAAATTATAAGTTATAATACTTGGATAAAATGGCGGCTCATAAGATATCTTTCTCCTGTGAAACTTGATTATGAAAGAACGGCGGCTCTTATAAGGTTAATATCTTCGGAAAAAAGCAGTGGCTATATAGAATTAACCCGCGGGTGGCACGCAAGAAAAGAATATAAAAAACTGATTTTCGAAAGGGAGTTGCCTGAAATAATTAATTTTGAATATTCGCTGATTCCCGGAAAAGATGTTTTTATAAAAGAATTAAATAAAAATATCAGGACACAGTTGATTAATGGTTATGTCAGTCCTGATAAAAATAAAAAAAATGTTGTATTTTTTAATGCGGCAGATATTAATATAGGATATCTGAAAGTTCGTCCGAGAAAAGACGGAGATAAGATGACATTATGGGGGATGAAAGGGACAAAAAAAATAAAGGATTTATGTATTGATTTGAAACTTTCTTTATTAGAACGAAATAGGATGCTAATTGTTGCCGAAGAAAATAAAATTTTATGGGCGGCGCCATATAGAAGATCGGCAGTTGCGCCTGTCAGCGATAAAACAAATAGAATATTAAAAATAGAATTAAAAGATGTTTAAAAATGATATAGCAGAAATACTTATTACCTCAAATGAGATAAAACAAAAAGTAATAGAATTGGCGGCGAAAATAAACCGTGATTATAAGGATAAAGATCCTGTTTTGATATCTATACTTAAAGGAAGCGTGATTTTTTTATCAGATTTGATAAGAGAACTAAATATAAAATGTTCAATAGATTTTATCGCTGTTTCTTCTTATAGTGGAGATATTAAATCTTCAGGTGTTGTAAAAATGATAATGGATTTAAGAGAATCTATAGAAAATAGGCATGTCTTACTTATAGAAGACATTGTAGATACCGGGCTTACAATGGTATATTTAAAAGATAATATGTTGACACGCCGTCCTAAAAGTTTTAAAATATGTAGTTTATTAACAAAAGTAGAGGTACGTCGGATAGCAGTAGATTTGGATTATATGGGATTTGAAGTCCCTGATAAACTTATTGTTGGTTACGGCATGGATTACAAAGAAAAATATAGAAATTGCCCGTTTATCGCTGTTCTAAAATCTGAAATTTACAGGAGAAAAAATGAAAAAAACAAAGCCTAAAA
>CAZPHG010000106.1:1269-3851 GCA_964586585.1 uncultured bacterium
AAAGTTTAGCATTATGGATATTCATAATTTTTGTCGCATTATTTCTGTCAAGATATATAGGAGAGATAGCTGAAATTGAAGAATTGTCATATAGTGAATTTAAATCAAAATTAGTAGCAGGTCAATTAAAAAATGCATCGATTGGCAGAGAACGAATAACAGGAGAATTTATAGATAATTTTGGAGTTATAAGAAAATATGAAACCATTAAAGTGAATGATCCTGATCTTATCAAAGAACTTAAAGAGCAGGGGATACCTTTTGAGGGAAAAGTCGCTGAGGGGTGGCTGCATGCAATAATTTTTAATTTCGGGCCGTTTATTCTTTTTCTTTTTATATGGATTTTTATAATAAATCAGATGCGTACCGGCGGCAAGCAAGTAATGGGTTTTGCAAAGTCGCGCACAAAGATGCATATTAAAAATAAAGAAAAAGATATAACTTTTAATAATGTTGCCGGGCTTGACGAAGTAAAAGAAGAACTTCAGGAAATAGTAGAATATTTAAAAAACCCAAAAACATTCACGCGGCTTGGAGCAAAGATTCCAGGCGGCGTGCTTCTTTACGGCTCACCGGGCACAGGCAAATGTGTTACAGGAGATAGCCGCATATTAACCAATAAAGGTTTAATTTATATAAGGGATATTCCTAAATATTTTTATGTTGACAAAAACAATAAAGTTTATGGCGGCAAGGTATTTTCTTTCGATATAAATAATTTCAACAAAAAATATTCTAAATGTAGTCATTTTTATGATTTAGGAATATCCGAAACAATTATTTTAAAGACTGCTACAGGGAAAAAACTTGAAACTACCCCTGAACATCCGGTAGTAGTTTTAGATGAAAACGGTAATTTTGTTTTTAAAAAAGTTGAAGATTTAAAGATTGGAGAAATGACGGTAATTTTACATTCTACCAACTGTTTTGGCAGCTTAGAAATAATTCCGGACAGCAAAACAGCATATGTTATGGGTCTTTTTTCGGGAGATGGATGTATGACTGTAAAAAATAGAATTGCTCTATCTTCAAGCGATAAAGAAACAGTGAATTTTATCAAAAAGTATTTTCAGGAAAAATTTAACCTTAAATTAAGAAAATCTTCCGGAAAATATGATTATGAAATATGTTCTAAAAAAATTTTTCAATTATTTACCCAGGAGTTCGGATTAAATAGTTTATATTCAAATTTAAAAATAGTCCCTGATTCGATATTACTTGCCGGCGAAGATATTCAGAAAGCATTTTTAACAGGACTGTTTGATACGGATGGCAGTTTTGATAAAAGAGGATATATCCAATATTGTTCGGCAAGTAAAGATTTAGCTGAAACAATTTCTTATATGTTATTGAACTTTGGAATTGTAAACAGATTACATTCAAGAGTTTTAAAGAAAAACAAAAAAGCATATTACTATCTTGAGATAAGCGGTGATTTTCTTGGAGAATTCTACAAAAAAATAGGCTTTAAATTATCAAGAAAAAATTTGGCATTATCAAATTACTTAAAGACAACAAAAGAAAATCCAAATAAAAATCTTGTATATAATCAAAGTGCGAGAATATCAAATATTATGAATTTTTTAAGAGAATCCGGGATTCAGGTATACAAAGATTTCAACAAGAATGAATATAAAAATATAAGAAGATATATAAATGGCAATAGAAGCCCATCGCTAAAATCAGTAAGAAATTTTTTAACTGTTTCAAAAGATTTAAATGTAGATATCAAAAATCATAATGATTATAACTACTTGTCAAGAATTGCTTTTTCCGGATATTATTTTGATAAAATTGTTTCAAAAAAATATTCAAAAAATAGGGTGTACGATCTTACAGTTTCCGGCACCCATTCGTATGTTTCTAATGGATTTATTTCACATAATACCCTTTTAGCAAAGGCAATTGCCGGTGAAGCGGGAGTTCCTTTCTTTTCTACTTCGGGTAGTGAATTTGTGGAAATGTTTGTTGGGATTGGCGCTTCAAGAATAAGAGATCTTTTTGAAAAGGGAAGAAGAAATGCGCCCTGTCTGATATTTATAGACGAATTAGATGCGGTTGGAAGAACCAGGTTTTCCGGTTTGGGCGGCGGGCACGATGAAAGAGAACAGACGCTTAATCAGATACTTACGGAGTTAGATGGGTTTGAGGAAAGAGAAGGCGTAATTTTACTTGGCGCTACTAACCGGCCGGATGTGCTTGATCCTGCGCTGCTCAGAAGAGGCAGATTTGACAGGCACATAGGAGTGCATTCGCCAAATCAAAAAGAAAGAAAAGAAATTTTTCAAGTGCACGCTAAAAAAATAAAATTAGATAAATCTGTGAATTTTGATGTTCTCTCGCGAAGGACTCCCGGATTTGTCGGAAGTGATATAGCAAATATAGTTAATGAAGCCGCTCTTTTAGCCGGCAGAGAAAAAGCCGATTTTGTAGATCGCCACCATATGGAAGAAGCAATTGACAGAATTATTGCTGGTCCCGAAAAGAAGAGCAGATTAATATCTAATGAAGAAAAATCAAAAATAGCTTTTCATGAATCAGGACATACCCTTTTAGCGCTTCTTTTACCCAATTCTGATCCG
>CAZPHG010000107.1:0-3837 GCA_964586585.1 uncultured bacterium
GGAAAAAGGATTAAGATTTGCGATAAGAGAAGGCGGGCATACGGTAGGCGCCGGCGTAGTCACGGAAATTATAGAATAAATGATTGAAGAACAAAAAATAAGAATAAAGATTAAAAGCTATGATCACAGAATGATAGATAAAGCTGTGAAAAGAATAGTGGATACAGTAACAAAGACAGGTTCAAGAGTGGCAGGTCCAATATTACTACCGACAAAAATAAAAAAATATACAGTAATAAAATCGCCTCATGTTGATAAAAGAGGTATGGAACAGTTTGAAATGCGTATTCATAAAAGAATTATTTATATATGCAATCCGACATCAGTAACAATAGATGAATTAGGTAAGTTAGAACTTCCTGCAGGAATTGATGTGGAGATAAAGGCTTAATATGTTAGAAGGTATACTTGGAAAAAAGGTTGGTATGACAAGATGGTTTGACGCTCACGGCAACTCTGTGGGTGTAACTCTCATAAAGAGCGGACCATGCTATATAACAGATAAAAATGCTCTCGGTCTGCAGATTGGTTATGAAGAGGTTAAGAAAAATCGTATAAATAAACCGCAGGCCGGTTATTTTAAGAAAAAAAATATTCCACCGCTCAGACATTTAAAGGAAATAAAGTGGTATGGAAAAGCAGAATCTCAACCTGAAATTGGCAAAAAAGTTTTTGTAGATATATTTAAAATTGGTGAAATTATTGATATTCAGAGTAATTCAAAAGGCAAAGGTTTTACAGGCGTAATGAAAAGATGGGGTTTTAGCGGCGGGCCATCCGGACATGGATCTAGAAGTCATAGAGTTCCTGGTTCTATAGGTGCTTCAAGCGATCCGAGCAGAGTTTGGCCTGGACAAAAAATGCCCGGCAGAAAAGGAAATGTTAAAGTAACAACGCATAATTTAGAAATTGTGGATATAGATATTTCTGAAAATATTATTGTAGTGAAAGGTTCTGTTCCCGGCCCAAGAAAAGGGTTGGTATTTATTAGGAGGAACATCAAAAAATAATGAAAATCTCTACACCTCAAATTCCTGAAAAATTAAAGGATGTTTCTGTTAATAAGTCTCTTATTCATGAAATAATTAATGCGGAACTTTCCAACAGACGGCAGGGTAATGCTCATACAAAGACACGCGCGGAAGTTTCAGGCGGCGGCAGAAAGCCTTGGAGGCAAAAAGGAACGGGAAGAGCAAGGGCTGGCTCTACAAGAACCGGTATCTGGCGCGGCGGCGGAGTAATTTTCGGGGCACGCAACGAAAAATCCTATAAGCAAAAAGTTACTAAAAAGAAAAAGCGTATAGCGCTAATGCATATGGTGCTTCAGCGTATCAAAGAAAATAATCTTAATGTAGCGGATTTAATTAAGTTAGAAGAACCGAAAACAAAATTAGCATCGAAATTTTTAAACGATATATATAAAGAAAATGATAGTTCCAAAATTTTAATTTTGGTAAATAAAGAAGATACAGAAATTTTCCGGGCATTTAGAAATATAAAAAATGTTACAATATCCGATTGGAAAAATGTTAACACGCTGAAACTTCTTTATCATAAAAAAATTTTGTTTTTGAAAAATACTTGGGATGAATTTGTTAAAGTTAAGGGGTTAGAGGTTGTAAATAAATGAGTATTTCTATATATGACATTATAAAAAGTCCGATTATAACAGAAAAAGCAACAGCTGAAAGAATGAATCTTAATAAATATTCTTTTTATGTGGATTTGAGGGCAAATAAAAACGAGATAAAAAAAGCCGTAGAGACTCTGTTTGAAGTTACTGTATTAGGAGTTAATACAAGAAAAGTTTTAGGAAAGAAAAAAAGAATGGGAAGATTTGAAGGGCGGCGCGCGGATAGAAAAAAAGCCACCGTAACCTTAAAAGAAGGCAATAGAATTAAATTGTTGGAGGGTCCGTAATGGGAATAAAAAGATATAAAGCGCTTACGGATGCAAGAAGAGGCGCAACCCGAGTCACCCGTGAAGAATTAACTAAAAAGAAACCGGAAAAATCGCTTGTTGTTAAAAAGAAAAAGACAGGCGGAAGAAACAATTACGGAAGAATTACCGTGCGTCATCACGGAGGCGGCAGTAAGCAGAAATTAAGAATAGTGGATTTAAAGCGAATCAGATCTGATGAAGCAGTGGTTCTTGCAATTGAATATGATCCGAATCGTTCCGCCAACATTGCGCTCATTCAATATTCCGACGAAAAAAAATCTTATATTATTCATCCTGTAGGTTTAAAAGTTAATGATAAAGTAAAAAGTTCGGATGATGCGCCGTTAGAAGCCGGAAATTCCCGCCCGCTTAAGCACATACCCGAGGGAACAACGATACATAATATTGAATTAAAACCGGGGCAGGGTGCTATTCTTGTGAGAAGCGCCGGTGGCGAAGCAACCCTTACTTCCAAAGAAGATAAATATGTGCAGATAAAACTACCTTCGGGAGAAGTAAGATTAGTGAGAGCAAATTGCCGCGCTACGATAGGTAAAATTGGAAATGTTGACCATGAAAAAATAAATCTTGGATTTGCCGGCGCATCCAGACATAGAGGCATTCGTCCAAGCGTGAGAGGGACTGCTATGAATGCGGTAGACCATCCTCATGGCGGCGGCAGAGGAAAGAGTAAAGGCCACAATATTCCGTCCACTCCATGGGGTAAAAAATGCAGAGGTGTCCGAACCAGAAGCAAGAAAAAACCGTCAAATAGTTTAATAGTAAGAAGGAGAAAAAGCAAGTGACAAGATCGGCGAAAAAAGGACCTTATGTTGTTGAAAGTCTTTTGAAAAAAGTTGCAAGAGCGAGAGCAACAAAAAAGAAAAAAATTGCGCCTACTTATGCAAGAAGTTCTATGATAATACCTGATTTTGTAGGATTAATAATTCCTGTTCATAACGGTAAAAAATTTATTGATGTATTAATAACAGAAAATATGGTTGGTCATCGTTTAGGAGAATTTTCTCCAACAAGATATTTCAGAGGACATGGCGCAGCTCATTCTAAAGAATTATCCGAGGAGATGAAAAAGTGACAGGAATAGCTAAAACAAAATATGTGAAAATGAGTCCGCGGAAGATAGGAATGGTTTTAGATAATATAAAGGGTAAATCAGTAGCGGAAGCGTATAGAATACTTACATTTATAAATAAAAGAGCAGTAGTTCCGGTACAGAAGACTCTAAAATCAGCAGTAGCAAATGCAAGTGCACAAGATATTATAGATAAGATTAAAGTTAAAAGAGTATGGGTTGGACAAGGACCGTCTTTAAAAAGATTAAGACCACGGGCAATGGGAAGAGGAAATAGATATAAAAAACCTTCCGCTCATATAGAAATAGAAGTTGGGTAATAAAGGAGATAAATGGGACAAAAAGTACATCCGATAGGCTTCAGGCTTGGTATAAATAAATTATGGGAATCGTCTTGGTTTAATTTGAAAAAGATGCCATTATTTATTGCCGAAGATGCAAAGATTAGAAAATTTATAAAAGACCGGGTAGGAAATGCCGATATTTCAAAAATAAATATTGAAAGAATGGGTGAGATGTTGAGAATAACAATACATGCGGGAAAACCCGGTGTTGTTATTGGAAAAGGTGGAGCGGAAGTGGAAAATTTAAAAAGCGAAATTGATGATATGACAGGTTTAATGTCAACTTTAAATGTAGAGCATATAAAAAGAAGCGGTATAGACGCATATCTTATTGCTAAAAATATTGCTGTTGCTCTTGAGAAGAAAATGAAATTCAGAAATATTATGAAAAGAGCGATTTCAAGAACTATTACCGAAGGCGTTAAAGGTATTAAAATATCTGTAAGTGGGCGATTGAAC
>CAZPHG010000108.1:0-3814 GCA_964586585.1 uncultured bacterium
CGGGCTCTTAAATCCCAGAATAACACTATATGTCCACCATAAATAAGAAAGAACCGATTTTTATTTAACTTTGAGGCCGGTTTGGGGTAAATTATAGAGTGTCCGTTGTCGATTGTATTTTTCTATCAGCTGAATATATTCTTTGCTTTCTTTTTCTTTTTTTCTTTTTTTGCAGCCCGCTATGTAAATTAAACATTTTTTCTTTAATTCATTAAATGCAAGATTATACTTTTCTTTATTAAGTTTGCCGGAGTTAAGCAAATTAACTATTGCTTTCACTCTGAATTTATCTAATGCTTTATACTTCTTTGAAAGCTGGCACAGATGCCCGCCGTCTTTTTCTGTAAGTGATTTATCTATAAGATAAAACTGATAGTTTACCGAAACTCTTAGCCAGAAATCATAATCTTCACAAACAGGAAATTTTTCATCAAATAAACCGATATCATTAAAAACTTCTTTTTTTACCACAGCGGTGGACATACTTACGCAGCAGAGATTTAAACATTGTCTGAATATATCTCCGGTTGGCTTTTTATGCCGTTTTTTTTGATTTAAGATAGAACCGTTTCTAAACCATTTTTCTTCAGTATGATAAATATAATATTCGGGATGATTTTCAATTGCCAGCTCGGTTTCTTTTAATTTTGTTTTAAGCCACCAGTCGTCAGAATCAAGAAATGCAATGTAGTCTCCTTGTGATTCTTTTATTGCTCTGTTTCTGGCAGCGCTTACACCATTCTTATTTTGGTAAAAATATTTTATTCGGGTATCTTTATAGTTTTTGATTACTTTTTTTGTTGTATCGGTGGAACCATCATCAATGATAAGTAATTCATAGTTTGAAAATGTCTGTTTTAAAACAGAATCAATAGATTTTTTAAGAAAATTAACTCTGTTATAAGTTGGTATTGCTACACTATATTTACACATAGGGTAGAGGGTGGCAGGAAAATAAGTAGTGTTAGAAATAATATTGTTAGTTTTCTTTTCATCTGAATAATTTCATAACATATCTTTGAGTGTCTTGTCAAATCCTATGGGAAATTTTCCCTAAATGTTTAAATATACCCAATGTTTATCTTGCTCCGTGTTTTTTAAGAATATTTACTATTTCTATATAGCCTTCCCGCGCCGCAAACATCAGCGCTGTCGAGCCTCTTTTCGTTTTTGCATTAACGTCGGCCCCTGCTTCGAGCAGGGCTTTGGCTATTTCTGTATGGCCTTCCTGCGCCGCTAACAGCAGCGCCGTCACGCCTCTTTTCATTTTTACATTAACGTCGGCCCCGGCTCCTATAAGGACTTTTATCATTTCCGTCCGACCTTCCTGCGCCGCCCGCATCAACACCGTCGCGCCGTCTTTTTCTTTTGCATTCACATCCGCCCCGGCTTCGAGCAAAGCTCGGACTGTTTTTGTCTGCCCGTTATTCGCCGCAAACATCAGCGCCGTCCAGGTGGTGTCTTCAGGTTTCAAATGGACATCCGCTCCTGCTTTTATCAGGGCTTTGGCTATTTCTGTATGGCCTTCCTGCGCCGCTAACAGCAGCGCCGTCACGCCAAGTTTGTCCATCGCATTCACATCCGCCCCTGCTTTTATCAGGGATTTTACTTTATTGAGGTTTCCTCTATGTGCT
This sequence comes from uncultured bacterium, assembly GCA_964586585.1. Classification (GTDB taxonomy): domain Bacteria; phylum CG03; class SLGR01; order SLGR01; family CAZPHG01; genus CAZPHG01. The sequence goes on from CAZPHG010000108.1 coordinate 1,635, forward strand.
GCATTTATTATAGGTGTGCTGACATCTACGGAGCATCCAAAAGTAAATAAAAGTAAAGTTATCAATCCTAAATAAATGATTATTTTTTTCATGGGTTTCTCCTTACAAAATCCGCATAAGCTTCTCATAACCTTGTTTTTAATTGTATAAATTAAATTTTGACTTGTCGAGTTTTGCCTGCTGTTATATTTTTATTTTTCTCTCACTGATTGTTTCATTAGCATATTTGTGTATATTATAATAGGCGGGTTTGTCAAGACCACTTTTAATAAGCATTTAAGATATAACCGCCATAGTTTTCCTGAACTGGTTGCGCAGACTTGATTGTAGTCTCGGAGTAAAGCATCCAGCGCTACCCTAGCTTTAAATTTTGAATCAAATGTCTTTTTCATTTTTGCTCCTTTCAAACTGTAAAAATTATACCTTTTTTTATATCTTATTTACAGTTTAAAAGTGATCTAGTTTTTCCCGCCTATTATACTTTTCACTTGATAATCCTATGATATATCTTTTTAAAAAAGTCAAATTGTTCCGAATTTTGAAATTTTCCATTTTTTTTGTATAATAAAAAAAGGTTAAAAAGTATGAAAAATAAAAATATCAGAGTTGACGCATTTAAAAAGTTCACGCAAAAATACTTTATACAGAAGAGTATGCTGTTAAAAACCTTCTGCATGGTGCTGTTATTCGCAGTACTATAACTCACGGAAAAATAAAAGAAATAAAAGGTGAGAGAGCCGTCTTCCGGAAGACAGAATAAAAGTGATAAGTAAATGGATACAGAAATAATAGATTTACATACTCATACTTTTTTAAGTGACGGCGTACTTGCCCCGTCCGAACTTGTGTATAGATACAAATTAAAAAATTGTCTTGCAGTAGCCATTACCGATCATGCCGATTATTCAAATATAGAATTTATTATAAATTCAATAAGCCGAACCGCAGTAAAATTGAGAGAATTTTATAATATAGAAGTTATAACAGGGATAGAACTCACGTATATCCCGCCGGCTGATATAGAAAATATGATTAATTTTGCGAGAAAAACAGGCGCAGAACTTGTCCTTGTCCATGGGGAGACATCGGCAGAGTCGGTGCCTCCGGGAACTAATATTGCCGCTGTCAATGCAAAATGCGATATACTTGCTCATCCGGGAGAACTTTCATAAAAAGTTGCTTTAACAGCAAAAAAAAATAAAGTGATGATAGAACTAACAACAAGATGCGGGCATCGCAATACAAATAAAAAAGTTGCCGATGCTGCAATAAAAAACGGATGTTCTTTAATATTAAATACAGATTCTCATGAACCGGATGATTTGCTTGATAAAAAAAAAATAGAGTCCGTTATCAGTCAGTGCAGTTTAGATAAAAATTACTACGATATTTTAAGAGAAAATTCGCTGAAATTAGTTGAAAAAATAAGGAGAAAAAGAAAATGACTAAAAGATGGGTAAAAGAAGAACTTCGAAAAAATTGGATTAAAACAATAGTATTAAAATTTGTAACATTTGCAAAGGAAAATAAAAATAATCTGTTAGCAGCAGGGGTAGTTATTATAATAGCAATTCTTTTTACCGGCGGAATTATAAGAAATAAAATAGAAGATAATAAAAACGCCCGTCGGCTTTACTCAATTGCCCAAAATGATTTTAATAGGTTTAATTATGATGCTGCAATAAGTAGACTTATAGAAATAGAAAAAAATATTCCTAAAGCAAAAATAATGGATAAAGTACTTTATTTAAAAGGTCTTTCCCATATCAAACAGGATAATCTTTCCGAAGCGGAAATCACTATGAGAAGAGCTGTAGATGGACATCCAAACAGCAGAATAATATCTCAAATTAGATTTGCAATGGCTTTTATTTATGAAGAACAGGGAAACTATGAAAAAGCGTTAATTGAATATGCCGCAATTCCTGATAATGATTATTTAAAAGCGGAGGCACTTACGGCTGAAGCGAGAATAAATGAATTGCAGGGCAGAACTCAGGAAGCGATAAATTTATATACAAGAATTCAATCGCATTATATAAATACATTTTGGGGTGATTTTGCTACATCAAGGCTTTCTGCGCTGGGTATAATCCCTATTCAGTAAAGAAAGTTGTAGTTGCCCGATTAAACAAAGAAAAAGAACAAGTTTTAGCAAAAAAAGAAGAACTGCAGAATAA
>CAZPHG010000109.1:0-3800 GCA_964586585.1 uncultured bacterium
ATTTGGATTTTAGTTTTTTTCCGTATTTGCGTTCAAACTTTTCAACTTTGCCGGCAGAGTCAACTAATTTCTGCTCTCCTGTATAAAAAGGATGACAAGCAGAACACAACTCTACTCTGACTTTCTTTTTTGTGGAAAGTGTTTTTAATTCAGTTCCGCAAGCGCAGTTAAAAACTGCTTCATGTAATTGTGGATGTATCTTTTTTTTCATTGTTCCTCCTACTTTAAACTATCAAAAATTATTACCCCCTACCCTCTACCCCTTCTTTAAATTGTGGTGAGCCAGGAAGGATTCGAACCTTCGACCCACGCCTTAAAAGGGCGTTGCTCTGCCTGCTGAGCTACTGGCCCCACAATTATTACCGCTTAAAATATATATCCGATTGCTTCCTTAAAATCATCAACTGCTATTAAATTCAAACTCTTTTTTATATTTTGCGGAATTTCTTTTATGTTTTTTGCATTTTCCGCAGGAAAAATTACAGTAGAAAAACCATCTCTATGAGCTGCAAGAATCTTTTCCTTAAAACCACCTATTTCAAGTATTCTTCCGCTTAAAGTTATCTCGCCCGTCATCACTATATCTTTTTTTACAGGCTTGTTTTTTAATTTAGATAAAAGCGCTGTACATATAGTTATTCCTGCCGACGGTCCTTCTTTTGGCACCGCGCCTGCCGGAACATGAATATGTATATCGTTTTTTTTATAAAAATCAGGAGAAACTCCAAGTGTTTTAGTATTGCCTCTAACATAACTTAAAGCAGTTTGAGCGGATTCTTTCATTATATCACCAAGCGCACCTGTAAGTGAAAGTTTTCCTTCGCCCGGCATAAGAGAAACTTCAATAGAAAGCGATTCCCCGCCATTCGGTGTCCAGGATAATCCGGCAGCAACACCAATATCATTTAAACTCGCACGCGAATAGGAGTATCGTGGAATACCAAGATATTTAGTAATTATTCCTTTTGTCAGATTTATTGCTTTTTTATTGCCACCTGCAACCGCAGCTGCCACTTTTCTTAATACCTTTGCTATTTCTCTATCTAAATTTCTCACTCCTGCTTCTCTTGTATAAGTACCTATTATTAAATTTATTCCGCTTGGATTAAAATGAATTTTTCTTCCTTTTAATCCATTGTCAGATATCTGTTTCGGGATTAAAAATTTTTGTGAGATATTCAATTTTTCTTCCCTTGTATAGCCAGTAAATTTTATAATCTCCATCCTGTCTATTAACGCCGGCGGAATTGTTGCTGTAGTATTGGCTGTGGTTATAAACATTACATCAGAAAGATCAAAAGCAATTTCTAAATAGTGGTCACTAAAATCTTTATTCTGTTCGGGGTCAAGCGCTTCTAAAAGAGCAGAAGACGGATCGCCCCTGAAATCTTTTCCCATTTTATCAACTTCATCAAGTACAAATACAGGATTTGCTGTTCCGCTCTTTACAATTGACTGAATAATTCTTCCGGGCATAGAACCGATATAAGTACGCCGATGACCTCTTATCTCCGCTTCATCTCTGATGCCGCCTAATGATACTCTAATAAATTTTCTTCCCAGCGAATGAGCTATTGATCTGCCGAAAGATGTTTTTCCTGTTCCCGGCGGACCGACAAAACAAAGAATAGGCGTTTTTAATTTTTTAGAAAGTTTGGAAACCGCAAGATATTCAAGTATTCTTTCTTTTGCCTCACTTAAACCATAATGTTCTTTTTCAAGTATCTTTCGGGCGTGGTCAAGATTTATCTTATCTTTTGTTTTTTTATTCCACGGAAGTTTTATCAGCCATTCTAAATAACTTCTTACAACAGTAGCTTCGGGAGAAAAAGGCATCATCTTTTTTAATCTTTCAACTTCTTTTTTTGCCTGTTTTGTTCCTTCAGCCGACATCCCGGATTTTTTAATGTTTTGCGAGAATTCTTTAATTTCATCAGCCTGCGCATCTTTACCATGAAGTTCGTTTTTTATTGCTTTCATTTGTTCGGAAAGAATATATTCTTTCTGCGACTTTGTTATCTGGTCACTCACTCTTCCTTCTATTTCATGTTTTATTTTAAGTATTTCATTTTCTTTTCTAATAATGAATATAATATTTTCTGCTCTTTTGATTGGATTAAATTCTTCTAATAATTTCTGGCTTTTCTCTTTTTTTAATTTTAAATGTCCTGCAATAAAATCTGTCAGCTCGTCGATGTTTTCTATATCTTTTATAATGGTAATAATTCCCGGATCAATTAACGGATTTAACGAAACATACTCGTTAAATATTTCCGATATACTTCTCATTATAGCTTTAATGTGAGTAGATGAAATAAGCAATTTTTTATTTTTTATACGCTCTATTTCTACTTCTAAAAAATCGTTTGTATCGTAAAATTGTTTAATTCTTACCCGCTCATTGCCTTCAATTAAAATTCTCCAACTGCCGTCAGGAAGCGTCAAAACCTGCACAACCTTCGTTATCACACCTATTTTATAAATATCATCAAATTGCGGATACTCATTATGTATATCCTTTTGGGCAACAATTACTAATTTATGTCCGGTATCCATTGCTTTTTTAATAGCATTTACAGAGCGGCGGCGTCCTGCTGCAAGCGGCGCTATCATATGCGGAAATATAATAATATCCCGGACAGGAAGCAAAGGAAAAACTTTTATTTTCATTAAGCAGTTTTTAATAGCGGTTCTGTTTGATTATTCACTACATCCTCATCAATAATACATTCCGTAATTTTTTTTCTATCCGGCAAATCATACATAATATCAAGCATTACTTTTTCTATTATACTGCGCAATCCCCTTGCTCCGCGAGCCCTTTTGCTTGCAAGCGAAGCAATACTATGAAGCGCTTTTTCCGTAACAACTAATTTTGTTCCTTCCATAGCAAATAGTTTCTGATACTGCTTTATAATGGAATTTTTCGGATCTACTAAAACTTTAATAAGTTCTTTTTGGGTTAAATTATTCAACGCCCCAATCACCGGCAGTCGTCCCACAAGTTCGGGTATTAATCCATATTTTACAAAATCCTCCGGTTCGCTATGCTTAAATATCTCTCCGATATTTCTATGACTATCTCTGACAAGTTGCGCACCAAACCCTATTTGCTTTTCATTTAATCTATGCCCTATTATATTTTCAAGTCCGTTAAATGCGCCACCGCATATAAAGAGTATATTGGAGGTATCTATCTGTATATATTTTTGTTCGGGATGCTTCCTTCCACCATGTGGCGGAATATTGCAAATATTTCCTTCAATAATTTTCAAAAGCGCCTGCTGCACCCCTTCACCCGAAACATCTCTCGTAATAGATGAAGATTCGGATTTTCTTGAAATTTTATCAATTTCATCTACATAAATTATGCCCCATTCCGCCGGCTTTATATTAAAAGAAGCATTTTGAAGCAGCCTTAAAATTATATTTTCAACATCTTCTCCTACATATCCTGCTTCTGTAAGCGTAGTGGCGTCAGCAATAGCAAAAGGCACATCTAAAATACGGGCAAGCGTTTTTGCAAGCAGTGTTTTTCCGGTTCCAGTAGGTCCGACAAGAAGAATATTGGATTTTTCAATCTCAACATCTTTATTAATACTGATTTTTTTTCCGCCTTTTCCTGTTATTGTAAATTTTCCCAACCCCATTAAGGTAGCTCTTTTATAATGATTATATACCGCAACCGATATAATTTTTTTAGATTCTTCCTGTCCTATTATATATTCATCAAGTTTTTTCTTTATAACGCTGGGTTTAGGAAGTTCTTTTCTTTTGCGGCTTACGGTTTTCTCTTTTTC
>CAZPHG010000110.1:0-3727 GCA_964586585.1 uncultured bacterium
GTATTATTTTGACAGGCACAAAGATAAGTGGCCAATTTTTTATAGAATTATGAGTTTTATTCCAATGTTTAGAAAAATGATGAAAATTGTTCATATAAAATTTACAGCAAAAGAGGAATTTTAATGCTTATTTCCTAAACAATCTTCCCATCTTTAGATATGAGGTATGTGACTTTAATTTGCAAAATATTTTAGAATGTGTTATAATTAAAATAATAAATGCTCAATGAAACCGTGTCATTGTGAGCCGAAGGCGTGGCAATCTCGCGATTGCGGAGCCTGTTCTGAGCAAAGCGAAGGAATCTCACTCCTCGCAATGACGTGGTTGACTGAATGGTTACTTAAAATATTATGAAAAGAAAAACAAATAATCTGCCCATACACTTCTGGATAAAAAAACTAAGCCTGTCTCCGTTTTTATAGAAGATAAAAAATGGAAAGATTTTTAAAGCAAACCGTATATTTTGATAGCACAATCCCAAGTTATTTATTTGATGAGAGAGAAGAACTTAAAGCTTTTATAGAAGTAACTAATAAATGGTGGAATGAGGAATCCACTAATTATGACATTTGGATATCAGAAGAAACAGTTGCAGAATTGAGCGAAGGCGATTATCCAAATAAAAATAAAATTCTTAAATTTATCGCAAAAATTCAGTTACTGCATACGGATGAAAGAATAATTAAAATTGCACAGATTTATCTGGATAATTATTTAATGCCAAAAGTTCTAAAGGGAGATGCATTGCATTTAGCGTATGCTTCTTTTTATAAGATAGATTATTTATTGACCTGGAATTGTAATCATTTAGCAAATGCAAATAAAAGCCAGCATTTGCGAATAGTTAATACCAGATTGAATTTACCCATACCAGAGATTATTACACCATTAGAATTATTTACGGAGGAAAAAGATGATAAGTAATCATTTGTTGGAAATAAAGTATATGACACAAAAACGATTAGATGAACAAGCAGAACATGATATTAACAGATATGTTGAAAATCTGCATCAAATAATACAGAATATTGAAAAACAACATAATTTAAAATTTAAATATGGCAGTATAAAAAAAATAAAAGATGAAGAGTTGGTAATAGTGTAATTTGCATACAAAATACCTCAAAGGTATAATAAATTCCACAGAGAAAGTCCCATAAAATTCCTTATAAATGGAAGAAGAAATGAGGTTTTTTCGCCCGCCTGGAGCGAAAAAAATTGGTGTCCATTAAATCAATCACATACTTGTATGTTATGATGGCGATTTTACCGAACTTGCAAGAAGAATAGGGATAAAAGGAGTGGATATAATTACAAGACCTTCAGCTTTTTTACGGTCTTTTGATACATGGAAACTTACAAATTGCGCAAGAGCATATGATAGTCAGGCTTATCTTATCGCTGCTAATCTGATTGGAAAAAGATAAAGGAGATAATTATTATTACGAGCATAGTATGATAGTAACGCCGCATGGGCATCGATTGGAGCAGGCATTATGCAGGGAAGAAATAATATATGCAACGCTTGTAAAAGAGCCATTAAAATATGCAAGTTACGGAACAAACAGCCCGATGGTTTCCGATAATATAAAACTCAGAAATACCGAAGCGTATGGGTAACAAGTAATGAGTAACGAGTTTGGGAGTTGTAGTTGCTGAGCTTGCTCAGCAGGAAAAAGTCTGAAAGTTGTTTTGCCTGCCTGTGCGTATCCGCACGCAGACAGGTAGTTGCCGATTTTAATCGGCGTTTTTGGCGCAGATATAAAATCTGCGATTACAGTGGTTGTTTTGTAGCCGCCGATTTTAGAGCGGCGTCGGAGAAGATGTAGCCGAGCTATCGGTGGCGTAGTTAGGAATAAAAAATATGAGTGATATGATTCCGATTGAACTAATAACGGAAAAGATTTATATTATCAGAGGACAGAAAGTGATGCTGGATAGAGATTTGGCAGAACTTTATGGAGTAAAAACATCTGTGCTTAAACGTCAGGTTAATAGAAATATTGAGCGATTTCCTACTGATTTTATGTTTGAACTTACAAAAGAAGAGTTTTTAAATTGGAGGCGCCAATTTGTCACATCCAATTCAGATAAAATGGGATTACGTTATAAACCGTATGCTTTTACAGAGCAGGGTGTTTCAATGCTTTCAAGTGTGCTAAACAGTAAGAGAGCAATAGATGTAAATATTCAGATAATGAGAACTTTTGCAAAAATGAGAGAGATGATGTTTTCATATAAAGAACTGAAAGAGAAAATAGAAAAGATGGAAAGCAAGTATGATAAGCAGTTTAGAATAGTATTTGATGCGCTAAGAAGATTACTTGAGCCACCAGAGAAAGAGACAAAAAAAATAGGATTTTAAAATTGATTTTGTAGCTTAGCCTTCAGGCTCGGGGAGGATATATGAAAATAGTATTAATAGCATTTTTTTTATTTTCAGGAATGATTACTCCCGAAGTTTACAGCTGCAAAGAATGTGCGAATATTAACGAAATTGTTGCGGCTAACACAAAATTCGGGTTCAATCTTTTTTCTGAATTGCTTAAACAAAAGCCGGATAAAAATATTTTCATATCACCTTTAAGTATTAGTCTTGCCTTATCAATGACCTATAACGGAGCTGCCGGTGAAACTCGCGATGAAATGGCAAGGACTCTTGAGTTCACAGAAATGAATCCAAAAGATGTAAATAAAGCCAACCTGTTATTGTTAAATAATTTTAAAAATAAGGGTGATGGTATACAAATTAATATTGCCAATTCACTGTGGGCAAGAGATGGAATGACATTTAATGCCGATTTTCTTGAAACAAACAAACATTTTTATAAAGCAAAAATAACAACTCTGAATTTCGCTACTCCTGAAGCAGTTTCTATTATAAATTCATGGGTAAAAAAAGAAACCGGCGGAAAGATAGATAAGATAATTGAAAGAATTGCAAACGAAGCCATTCTCTTTCTAATAAATGCGATTTACTTTAAGGGAATTTGGACAGAAGAATTTGACCCTGAAAAAACAAAAATACAGCCATTTCATCTATTGGACGGTGCTACAAAACACCATCCTGTGATGTTTAAATCAGGTGATTTCAATTATTATTCCAATGAGAAATTTCAGGCAGTTGCGATTCCTTACGGAGAAGATAGAGAAATGAGTATGTATGTATTTCTTCCCGCGAAAAATGTTACATTAAAAGAATTTCTTAAATATCTTCATTTTGAAAATTGGCAAAAATGGCTTCCACGATTCCGCGAAATGGAAGGGACTATAGGGTTGGCACGTTTTAAGGCAGAGTTTGATATGGGAATGAATGATGTTCTTAAATCTCTTGGAATGGAAATTGCCTTTGACAAAAATAGAGCGGATTTTAGTAATATGGCTAATATTTCGCAGGCAGCAAATATATTTATTCAGGAAGTTAAGCATAAAACATTTATTGATGTTACCGAAGAAGGCACAGAAGCCGCAGCGGTTACTTCAGTAGAGGTAGGTGTAACTTCTATCAGAGAAAAATTTAATATGATTGTGAACAGACCATTTTTCTATGCAATTGTTGATAATAAAACAGGAACGATTTTATTTTTGGGAATCACTGTGAAACCAAAGTGAAGAAAAAGGAGAGCAAATGAAGATTAAAGAAATTATGACTTGCGATATAATTACCGTAAAAAAAGATTACACCATTCGGAAATTAATCAATATTCTTCAGAAACACCGCATAAC
>CAZPHG010000111.1:0-3714 GCA_964586585.1 uncultured bacterium
TGCTGAAGTACACACTCCGCTACCTGTATAAGGAATTTTCAATGTTTCAAGTAATCCCTGAATTGTTCCATCTTCCCCCATACCGCCGTGTAATGCGATAAAAACAATATCTGGTTTTTCAACAATCAATTTATGAACAAAATTATTTTCAACAAGCAGTACCGAATATTTTATATTTATTTTTTTTAATGCTTTTTCTACGCTTTTTGCAGTTAAAAGAGATACCTCTCTTTCAGCAGATATTCCGCCGGTAAGAATACATACTTTTATATTTTTAAAGTTCAAACCCTTCTCCAAGCAAATTTATTTCAAGTTCCAATTCTATATTAAATTTTTTTTTGACAGTCTCCCTTATTTTGCAAATTAGGCGCCAGATATCTTTAGAAGAAACATTTCTATCATCTACAATCAAAAAATTAGCGTGTAAATTTGAAACACTCGCTCCGCCGATTTTCATTCCTTTAAGACCTGCCTTTTCAATAATCTTTGCCGCTGACATTACTCCGCCATCTAAATTTTTAAAAACACAGCCGCAGCTTTTAAATTCCATCGGCTGCTTCTTTTTTTTTAGAGCAATATTTTTTATTATATTACTTTTATTACTGCTTTTCAAATCAAATACGCACTCTGTAATAATTTTTTCTTTTCCTATATTACTGCTTCGGTAAGAAAATCCTAACTCCTTTACTTTTAATATTGAAAAAATTTCGGTATTAGTATCAAATATTTCAACTTCTTTAATAACATCCGATATGGAGTGTCCCATTCCACCGGCAGCGGACATTCCGCCAGCATTACCGTAAATAGCGCCGCCTACCGTGCCCGGGATGCCGGCAAGAAATTCAAATCCGCCATAACCAGCATTAGAAGATACTCTTAAAATTTCTTTAAGTGAAGCGCCTGCACCAGCAGTAATACCATCGTGTATTTTTATTTCATTAAACTCGCCGCATAATTTTAATACCACACCTCTAACACCGTTATCGCTTATCAAAGTATTATATCCATCGCCAATAATGTGCCATTTCTTTTTTGCGGAATGAATAATCTCTTTTAGTTCCTTTTTTGTCTCCACTTCAATTAAAAGTGCCGTACTTCCGCCACAGCCAAAACCACAATATTTTTTCAAAGAAGCATTAATTGTTTTTTTCATTTAATATCTCTGGTATTATACTATTTATATTGCCGGCGCCAAGAATTACGCATATATCTCCTTTGGATAAAAAATTATGAACTTCTTTTATTAAAAGAGGCAATTTTTCAATATATTTCACTTTTGTTTTATCAGAAAATTGAGATGATATAGTAGCCCCTGAAATTCCTTCTAACGGCTCTTCCGACGCTGAGTATATGCCAGTTATAAACACAAAATCAGCAACTTCAAGCGCTTTTGGAAATTTTTGCGAGAGTTCTTTTGTGCGGCTGTATCTATGCGGCTGAAAAACTACAACCATTCTTTTTTTTGGATAGATTTCCTTTAAACTTTTTAAAGACATTTCAATTGCTGTTGGATGATGAGCGTAATCGTCATAAAATAAAATATCATTATATTCGCCTATTTTTTCCAATCTTCTGCCTACGCCTTTATAATTTTCAAGCCCTTTTTTGATTACAGAAAAATCAATTCCCAATTCAAGGGCAACAGCGCAAGCTGCAAGAGAGTTTAAAATATTATGCATTCCTGAACTATTAATTGTAATTTTGCCAAGATATAACTCCCCTTTTTTTACTTCATAAACAGATTTTTCCGGAAAAAGCTGTATATTAAAAGCGCTATAATCATTATCTTTACCAATTCCATAGGTCTTATAAGGACGCGATAAATCCGGCAGAATATCGGCTATATTTTTGTCATCGCCGCAAACCACGGAGAATCCGTAAAAAGGAATCTTGTTTAGAAATTTTAGAAAAGTTTTTTTAATATTTTCCATTGAGTGATAGTAATTAAGATGGTCATCATCAATATTTGTTACAATGCTTATGCAGGGGGTATAATGAAGAAATGAACCGTCACTTTCGTCTGCTTCGGCAATGATAAATTTACCGTTACCTAACTTAATTCCGCTTTGAATATTTTTAAGCCGCCCTCCGATAACAATAGTAGGATCATTTACTAACGAAAATATCAGTCCTATCATTGAAGTTGTTGTGGTTTTTCCATGAGTGCCTGAAACGCATATAGAATATTTCAATCTCATAAGTTCGGCAAGCATCTCTGCGCGTGGAATTACAGTAATATTTTTTTCATTAGCGGCAATAATTTCGCTGTTTAATTCTGTTACCGCAGATGTTGCCACTACCACATGCGGATTAGAAATATTTTCTTTTCTATGCCCTATGTAAATAGTTGCTCCTAAATTTTTAAGATGCTGAGTAATCTCCGATTCTACTATATCCGAACCGCTCACAAAGTATCCCATATTAATTAAAGCTTCAGCGATGCCAGACATTCCGCTTCCGCCTATTCCTACAAAATGTATTTTTTTAATATTTTCAAACATATTTCATAACAAGATTACTTAGATTTTCCGAAGCTTTAATTACTATATCGCCGGATATTTTTAATTTTTCTTCCATCTGCTTTCTTTTATCTGAATCTTTTATCAACGGAATAATTCTTATCGCAAGTCCTTCTCCGCTCAATATATCATCCGAATAATATATTGCGCCGCCGGATTTACATAGCGGTTTAGCATTTAATAACTGATGCTGCGCGGTGGCATCTGGGTAAGGTATAAGTATTGCCGGTTTACCTAATGCGGAAATTTCAGCAATTGTTGTTGCTCCTGCTCTTGCGACAATTATATCAGCGACACTATAAGCATATTCCATTTTTCTGTAATATTTATATACTCTTGCAGTCAACCGCAATTTAGAATATTCGGCTATAAGGTTTTCAAAATTTGCGGATTCGCCGCAGATATGCACAAACTGAATACTTTCTCTAAAATCTTCAAGATACGGCAGCAGTCCTAAAAATGAAAAATTTATACTTCTTGCTCCGAGAGAACCTCCGAATATAAGTATGGTAATTTTATCATATTCAAGTTTCAGGCGGTTAAAAGCAATATTTTTATCTACTTCTAACAATTCTTTTCTTATAGGATTTCCTGTCAGACAAGTTTTATTAGGCGGGAAATATTGAGTTGATTCTTTATAGGATATGGCTATTTTATCTGCAAATAAAGTCAGAAATCTATTTGCCAATCCGGGAAAATAATTCTGTTCATGTAAAATAATCGGAATACCTAAAACTTTCGCAATCAAAGAAGGCGGCACGGAAATATATGAGCCGAATGCTATTAAGACCTTTGGTTTTAATTTTTTTAACAAAAAGTACGATTCAAATAATCCTTTAACTATTTTGACAATAAACTTTATGAGCTGCCAGAATTTTTTACGCGGAAACGGCGCTGAAGTTATTGAATAAGATTGGTATCCTTTTTCTGAGATAACTTTTGCCGCAAGTGGTCTTTTATCAACAACAAAACCTATTTTTGATAATGGATTTTTTTCAAGAATTTTTTGAGCAAGCGCTATTCCCGGATATATATGACCGCCTGTTCCGCCGACTATTATAATAATTTCTTTTTTCATTTTATTATTTTTTCTTTTCATTGCCCCTGTGCCTTTCTGCTATACCCTATCCCCTTAAAGAATGCTCCGCTAAAAAACAACCGCGTAAGAGCTTCACTAAAAAACGACGCTTATGTG